>JAGQWM010000061.1 GCA_020437365.1 Chitinophagaceae bacterium
TGCCAGTGACCCGACCATTACCGCTTTCTGTACCTATTTAAACATTCCGGTTTCAGTTATTGGAATTATGAATGCACAATACCCCGTTTTTGAAATAGAATTATATTTCGCAAATCAGAAGATAGTAATTTGCCATAGTGGTGATGAAATCAGGTATTATGCACCTTCCACTGAAGGAAAATGGCTCAAGGAAAACGAGCATCTACGGCAAGCAGGAATTTTAAAAGAATATATGGTACCCGTACTTGATAAGGCCAAAGGAATAGTACAAGGAAAAATAAAAGAAGATAATTTCTTACAAGCAGCAGCCTTAAATAAAAGGATGTTATCTATTTTGAAAAACCATTCAAATTAATTATAGAAAAATGGCAAAAAAACTTGCAATAAATGGAGGAGCTCCTTTACGGACAAAATTATTTCCTGCATATAATACGATTGGGGAAGAAGAAAAGAAAGCAGTGATACAAGTGCTCGATACGGGCAATCTCTCACAATACCTGGGAGCCTGGACGCATGATTTTTACGGAGGCCCTACTGTTCGTGCATTTGAGGAAAGTTGGAGTTCGACGTTCAATGTAAAGAATGCTATTTCAGTCAATTCAAATACTTCGGGACTGTTTACAGCTATTGGCGCCATCGGAATACAACCTGGAGATGAAGTTATTGTTACTCCGTATTCAATGTCGGCCAGTGCTGTTGCTCCATTAGTTTATGGAGGAGTCCCCGTGTTTGCAGATATTCATTCAGATACTTTTTGTTTAGACCCGAAAAGCATTGAGAAAAAGATTACTGAAAGAACAAAGGCAATTATGGTCGTTCATTTATTTGGTCATCCGGCAGATATGGATGAAATCTTGACCATTGCAAAAAAACATGATTTGTATGTAATTGAAGATTGTGCTCAAGCACCCATGGGAAAATACAAAGGAAACTATGTAGGTACGTTGGGAGATATTGGTGTTTTTAGTTTGAATTATCATAAGCATATTCACACGGGAGAAGGTGGTGTCATGATTACAAATAATGATGAGTTAGCCGACCGATGCCAAATGATAAGAAACCACGCTGAAAATATTGTTGCTCCTAAGGCAATTAAAAACCTGGTCAATCTTATTGGATATAATTACCGGATGACGGAAATCGAATGTGCAATTGGTATTGCGCAATTAAAAAAATTACCTTCCTTATTGCAACAGCGCCTTGACAATGTTGCATTTTTCAATGAGAAACTGTCTGCATTTCCGGCTTTTGAATTATTGCCTGAATTGGCAAACGATTCCGTTCACACTTATTATGTGTATCCAATAAAATTTCATCAGGAAATAGCAGGTGTGCATCGTAATAAATTTGTTGAAGCCTTACAAGCCGAATTACCATCAGCCTATTTACGGGAAACAGCACCATTGATTGGAAAAGGGTATGTAAAGCCATTATATTTATTGCCTATTTTTCAACAAAAAGCTGCATGGGCATATCATTCTTCATTTTATAAAGGAACTGTTGACTATACTGAAGGGATATGCCCGGTTGTCGAAAAAATGCATAATGAAGTATTGTTTACACATGAGTATATGCGGCCTGGTATGAGTCAGGAAGATATGATGGATGTTGTAAATGCTTTTGAAAAGATTTTTGAAAATATAAATGAGCTGAAGTGATTTTGCCCGCATTAAAAGGCCGTGGTTTGTTTGTCTTTAGCGATCCCGGAGGAGCAAAACCTGTTTTATCCATTGTAGAGAATGTAAAAAATGAATTAGATGATTATCTAATCATCTCGGATAGGGAATATCCTTTTTATTGCGATTTTTCTGTTAAGGTAACTTCGTTTTGCAAATCACCGGAAGAGATAGTGGCTTCCTTTTCACCGGATTTTATTTTAACGGGTACTTCTTATACTTCTACTATTGAATTAGATTTTTTGGAAGCGGCCGGCCAAATGAATGTGCCTGCTTATAGCTTCGTAGATCACTGGACTAATATCCGTGAAAGATTTTTAAAAGATGGGAAAGAAATATTTCCTGACTATATTTTACTAATTGATGAAGAGGCAAGAAGTATTGCCATTGAAAATAAAATACCTTCATTAAAAATTATAGTTGTTGGGAATCCATACCATGATTTTTTAAAAAAATGGAAACCCTCAATACCCAAAACTGAACTGTATCATTTACTTAACTTGACATATCCTGCTAAAAAAATTATTGTTTATG
The DNA here is from genome assembly GCA_020437365.1 of Chitinophagaceae bacterium. Taxonomy (GTDB): domain Bacteria; phylum Bacteroidota; class Bacteroidia; order Chitinophagales; family Chitinophagaceae; genus JJ008. The sequence continues at coordinate 2,211 of JAGQWM010000061.1, forward strand.
CTCCTGATCCTTTATCGAATGTTGCCGGCAAAGAAAAATATGGATTTGATGAAATTAATGCTACCGAAAGTTTAATACAATGTATTCAAAACATCGACGAATTTTATTTTGTTTTTGCTCCACATCCAAATCAAAAGATAGATAGAATTCAAAATATTATACAGGAGAAAATGAAAATAACGCCACAAAATATAAATTTAAATACACTCCTCTTTTATTCATCGGCGGTTATTGGTTTTTTCTCTAGTATTCTGATAGAAGCTATAGTATTGCAAAAACCGGCTTTTCGATTTTTAATAATGAGAGAATTTGATGACCCTTTTAAATATAAAGATGTTGGCGAGAAAGTTTACCCGGAAAATATTGCTGCAAGGTTAAAAACTTTATTATGACATTGGATAAAAACATTTTCCTTAAAGGAAAAAGGATTGGCCTCCGGCCATTGAATGAAAAAGATATCGATGGCAACTACAGATATTGGTTGAACGATAGTGAGATAACAAAATATAATTCACATGGTCGTTTCCCGATGGTTCCTGAAAAACTATTGGAATATGTGCAGTATGCCAGTCAATCGAACGCTGCATTAGTGTTAGCAGTAGTTGATTTAGAAAAAAATATTCATATTGGTAATATAAGTTTGCAGCACATCAATTGGATTGACAGCAATGCAGAAATTGCATTTTTACTTGGCGAAAAAGAGTATTGGGGAAAAGGGCTAATGCTGGAAGCCGGAAAATTGATGCTTCAGCATGGATTCGGCACATTGAATTTACATCGAATTTATTGTGGCACATCCTCAGAAAATACAGGAATGCAAAAACTGGCAGCAAAGTTGGGAATGGTGAAGGAAGGTATTAGAAAAGAGGCTATTTATAATAATGGTAATTACTATGATATAATCGAATATGGCCTTATACGGAATGCCTGAAATTAGATTTAAAATTTTTTCAATTTAAAGATGAATACTGAAAATGCGAATTCTCGTTATAGTCCCTCCTGAAAGGAAAGATTTTTATAATTATTTAAAAACGGATACTGAAAACGACTATTTGTTGTTATGGCATGAAACAAAAAAACAATTAAGCAAAAACAAAAATTACATCCCTGATTTTTTTTCAGAGACATATTATTGGAATCGTTTTTTTACGCCTGCAGGTTTATTAAAAGTTATTAAACCGGATAAAATTATTTTTTTTGAAATAATTGATCAGCGACAAATAGCATTGATTGTAAATGCCGGTAAGAAATCAATAACAACCTTTTACCTGGAGCATGGCGCTGCAGGTAGTCGGGAAACTGCTATTGAACGTTTCGAAGTGCCGGGATTTATGCGGAAAAATAAAATTCCCAAATTATTCAAGCGAATCACTACTTCATTTTTTACAGTAATTCAAACAAAAATATTTTATTATTCGAATGTGTCAGGCTTTTCAAGCAAGGGGAATCGGTTGAAATATTGGAAACTCCCTTTTGTCATGTTAAAAGATATGCCAAATAAAGCCTTACATAAGCTAATATTCAGGGAAAGAGTGCCGACCTGGTCTATTGTATTTAATCAGGTCAATTTTCAACAGTATCAACTTTATACAGGGATAAATGAAAAGGAAGCCATATTTACGGGTATTCCTTTTTTTGATAAATATTATTCGAAACAAGAAAATAGAAATGATGGGCATATTGTGTATATAGAACATCCTTATTTAGAAGAAAATTTAGTTGACTGGACAGAATATCACCATAAAAATATTGCGCTGGCTTTACATCGATTTGCTAAAATAAATAATCGAAAAATCTATATCAAATTACATCCGCGGTCTAATAAAGAAATTTGGAAAAAATATAAAATTGAAGGAGAATTTTTATCTATTATACAAGAAGGAGAATTCACAAATTTGTTTTTGACAAGCCAATTAATTCTTGGCTATAGTTCGTCCTTGATAAATGGATTCCTTTGTGCTCAAAAAAATGTTGTTTTATTAGGATGGCATCCAAAACCCAGGATATTTGGAAATGATTTTTCGAGTACAGGTTTATGTCATTGTTCATTATCTGTAGAAGACTTAAATGCAAAGTATCAATTTTGGGTTGATCATAATTTGACAGTTTTAGATACAACGGCGTATACTCGGTATTTGAAAGAGTATAATTATCCTTTTGATGGAAATGCTACTGATAGAGTAATCTGGGCAATTTGTAATATGAATTAGATGGGAATAAAATAAGTCTTTTTCATTTAAATGGTTATTAGTTATACTACAGAAAACCATGGAGAGATTAAAAATGATACTACTAAGTGAAGTCGCTTAAACAGTTTTCCACTTATACTTTAGTCGGTTTTATAGGTGCAGGCGTCAGTTTTTTTCTTATGCCTTATTTATCGCATTTCCTCAAACCCTGGGAATATGACATAAGGAGCAAAATAAATTTGTAAAAAACTATTATGTATAATTTTGATGGCAATTCATCTGCTCGTTTGAAAAAAGAATTGCAATGAACGTCGGTTTTATTTTATTATGCAGATTTAATTCTTCCCGATTACCGGGAAAAATATTGAAAGAGATAAACGGTAAACCTGTTTTAACTTATATCCTGGAACGGCTCTTGTCTATTACCCCAAAAGATAATATTATTATTGCGACTTCCATTGAAAGTTCTGATGATGTCATTGAAGCTTATTGTAAAAAAAATGATTTAAAATATTTCAGAGGGAGCTTACATAATGTGGCGCTACGTTTCCTGAATGCTGCTATTGAAAATAAAATAGATCTAGCCTTTCGTGTCAATGGTGATAATCTTTTTGGCGACAAACCCTGTTTGCTGGAAGCTATTCAGTTGGCCAAAACCGGGCAATTCGATTTTATCAGCAATGTACACAAGGTGAGTTTTCCGAGAGGTATGAGCATTGAAGCTGTCAGCACAAAAAAAATGGGAGAACATATCCAGAATTTTACATCCTATGAGCAGGAACATGTAATGCCTTATTTCTACCTACATGAAAATGAAATTTCGCATAAATACCTCTACAATACTAAAGTGCCGGAAATGGCAGGATATCAATTAGCCATTGACACAGAGGCGGATTTTGAATTTGCTACAAAAATTTTGGAAAATGAACCGAAGGCACATTTAAAATATGGTGTGAGTGAAATAGCTGCATTAGTAAAAAATTTATGAATCGATATTTTAAAGGAGTTTTTGGCCCGTTGCTTATTGCTGAAATAGGAGGTAATCATGAAGGGGATTTTGCATACGCCAAAAAGCTTTGTGACCTGGCCATTGCTTCAAATACTGATTGTATTAAATTCCAGGTTTATACCGGGGACGGCTTAGTAAGTCCGGTAGAAAGCCCGGATAGGAATAAACACTTCAAAAAATTTGAATTTTCTAAAGATCAGCATATTGAATTAGCCAAAAAAGTACATCAAGCCGGCAAAAAATATACAGCTTCGGTATGGGAAGAAAATGCATTGGAATGGATTGACCCATATATTGATTTTTATAAAATCGGTTCAGGTGATTTAACGGCTTATGCTTTGCTCGAAGCCATTGCAAAAAAAAAGAAACCAATTATTTTATCTACAGGTTTGTCCTCCGAAATTGAAGTGATGGAAACTGTTGCATTTTTACAAATGCAGAACGACATTTACAAATCGGAAGATAATCTTGCACTACTACAATGCACTTCCATGTACCCGATTAATTATGGTGATGCCAATCTTGATGTCATGAAAAAATATAAAGAGGAAACAGGTTTGACAGTGGGTTATTCGGACCATACAATTGATTTAAAAGCCTTGCAATACGCAGCGGCAATGGGTGCCGAAATTTTGGAATTTCATTTTACGGATAACAAAGAAGGTAAAACATTCCGCGACCATAAAGTGTCTTTAACAAAAGAAGAAGTAGAAAATTTGACAGACGAATTAGAAATTATCAGGACATTAAAAGGAAATGATGAGAAAAGACCGTTAAGTATAGAAATTGAAAACGGACATGTGGATAGTTTCAGAAGGGCAGTATATTTAAACAAAGATGTAGCGGCCGGGTATATCATAAAAAAGGAAGACCTTGTTTTGCTGCGGCCAAATCATGGAATTGATGCCAGGGAGTATAAAAACGTTATTGGAAAAAAATTAAGTAAACCATTGAAAGCATTTGAAAAAATTGATATAGAAAATTTACAAGACAATATCTCTAATTAATCTAATTTGATTAGCAAAGTGAAAAATAAATCTCCACTGATTTCGGTTTATATTACCAATTATAATTATGCAAATTATATTCAGCAATCCATTGAAAGTGTGCTGAACCAAACAGAACAGGATTTTGAACTCTTAATTATTGATGATGGCTCAACTGACAATAGTACCGATATTATTGAAATATATAGAAGCAACGAAAAAGTAAAAATAATTTATCAGCAAAATAAAGGTTTGAATGTTTCCAATAATATTGCTTTAAGAGCCAGTGCCGGAAAATATTTAATTCGATTAGATGCGGACGATTTTCTACATCATTCTGCACTGGAAAAACTAAGTAGCGTAATGGAAAGCGATGATAAAATGGGATTGGTGTTTCCCGATTATTATCTGGTAGATAAAAAAGGAAATATAACTGAGCAATTTCAACGACATAATTTCAATGATGAAGTGTCCTTACTCGATCAGGCAGCACATGGTGCTTGTACAATGATTCGAGTAGAATTTTTAAAAGCTTTAGGCGGATACAATGAAAGTTTTTCATGTCAGGATGGATATGATATTTGGATTAAATTTACAGCCAGGTATAAAGTAACTAATGTCAATCAGCCGCTATTTTATTATCGGCAACATGGAAATAACCTCACCAGGAATGAAACAAAAATTCTTTCCACCCGTGCAAATATGAATGAATTTTATGCGTACGACCGTTTTGGTACGTTAAAATCTTTATGTATTATTCCTGTAAGAGATGGTTCACTGGCTTTGCAATTATTAAATGGACAGCCAGTCATCGAATATGCTATTCATACGGCATTGCAATGCAATAATATAAAAAAAATAGTCATAAGTACACCGGATGTTTCCGTTAGAAAATATGTAGCCGGAAAGTTTTCGAAGTATAAGAATGTTATCATTCATGAAAGAGAAGAAAAAGAGGCCGGATTAAATGTAGATTTGGTACCAACTATAGAATCTATTTTAAAAAAAACAGGGACCGGATATGAAGTTATTACAGTTTTCAATATTGCATTTCCATTTATTAAATCCAGTGATATTGACAATGCTATACATACTTTATATATTTTTAATGCGGATAGTATTATTAGTGTTCGGCAAGAGGAAAGCCGTTTGTTTCAACATAATGGCGGAGGATTAGTTCCTATCCTGGGCCAGGAAAAATTTACTAAACTGGAAAGGGAGTCCCTATATAAATTGACTGGTGGCATTACGGCAGTAAGAATGAAAGTTTTTTTAAAGAGTAAGAAAATTACAAGTGGGAAAATTGGTCATATAGTGGTTGATCAATTGTCGGCTATGGGTTTATTCACGGAATTTGATTTTCAAATGGCAGAAAATTTCTTGCAGAAGAAATTAATAACCAAAAAATAACTTACGGCTTTGTATAAAAAAAATATTCTGTTGAATTGGGATGCTTCAAGAGCAGATTTGATGGAACCATTTATTGCTTTGAAAGATGATTTTAATTTTTCAGTGATTTGGTATAAAGCAAAACCTGAACACAGAAAAACACATCCTTTTCAGGAATATTTTTTTGGCGATTTCAGGTCTCCTTATCATTTATTTAAAAAATTACAGCCCGAACGGGTTGTTTTTTTTGGTGTACATTCATTCCCGCAAATAGCCTTAAATACCGCTGCAAAAAATAAAGGCATACCCACTTTTACAATGCATCATGGCGTTTTTAATTCCAATATTGTGTCTATTGCAAAGCTGCGACGGGAAATGGGTATTGTAAAAAAAAGAAAACCAATCAACAGTCTGTCTAGTTTGTATTTTTATTTCAGTGCCTTAAAATGGTCGAACAGGGTTGATTTCTGGAAATATTTTAAATTTCCTTTTTTATTATATAAATATGGTACAGAAGAAGCCTTGAAAAAATCTGTATTTGGCGCCAGATTGCCGGATAAGTATATTCAATTATCGCCGCATAATTCAATTTTTTATAAAGAATTGGACCATCTTGATTCCAATGAAAAATTTTTGTTTATCGGCCATCCCTGGTTCGATAAATTTTTAACATCACCAATTAATGGTTCAATTAAAAATGAACCTCAAATCCCTTATTGGTTGCTGATAGATTTCCCAAATATTGAATCAAACATTGGGTTTAAAAAAATTGGGCCGGAAAGGAAAATAAATTTTTATAAAAAATTATCTGCTATTGCCCAAAAAAATGGCTGCCGTTTGAAAATAAAATTGCATCCGGCTGGTTTTGAAAGCTCTTATAATTATAAAAATGACAATATCGACCTGGTAAAAGAAGCTGATATCGTAAGTTTGGTTCAGGAAGCTAAAAAATGCCTGGGATTTTACTCTACACTTCTATTCCCGATTGTGTATTTGAAAAAGCATTGTATCGTTTTCGATTTGGAACTGGATATTGCCAATCAGCGAGAATTGGTTGATCTTGGAGTCGTTACAAAATTGGATATTGACCATTTTACGGAAGATCAATTGTTTCCACAAATTAATTCTAAGGAATATGAATATGCTGCTGCCGAATTTATTCGGCGCTATTTATTTTATACAGATGGGAAAGCTATGGAAAGATTAAAAAATATTTTAGCAGATGAAGTCGCTTAAACAGTTTTCTACATATACTTTAGTGGGTTTTATAGGTGCAGGTGTCAGTTTTTTTCTGATGCCTTATTTATCGCATTTTCTCAAACCCTGGGAATATGGCGTCTTGTCGATGATCAATAGTTTTGTAACTATTTTAATTCCACTCATCGGTCTTTCGGTAGCCGGTTATGCCAAAGTTGAATACTATAAATACTTAAAAAAAGATCCGAAAGAATTTGCTTCTATTTTTTCTACGGTACAGGTTATTCCGATTTTGCCTTTTTTAATTATTTTGCTGCTTACATTTCTTTTTATGCACCCCTTAGCTGCATTTCTGGAAATTCCGCAGGATAAATCTTATTGGATCCCACTTTCGGCCCTCCTGGCTATCCTCACCATTTATTATGAAACATTAATCGGGTTCAATGTCATTGAACAAAAGCCGGGCAACTATACTTTTTTTGTTTTATTAAAATTAGTAGTTGAGGTTTCGTTGACGGTCTATTTTGTTACAGATTTGCGCTATGGTTGGGAAGGCCGTCTGTTGGCTTGGGTCATTGCTACTGTTACAATGTTTATTGTTTCAATTATTTATTTCAATAAAAAAGGATTGCTGACCAAGAAAATTAAAAAGCTATACCGGATAGCGGCATTAAGTTTCGGTATCCCGTTGATTTTGCACGTTATCGGTAAGTTTGTGATTAATCAATCTGACCGTGTTTTTATCGCCAAAATGGTGTCTATAGATGAAGCGGGTATTTATAATATTGGTTATCGGGTTGGGATGTTGATTTTATTATTTGTAAGTGCAGTAGGTAATTTTATACAACCGTACATATTTGAGAGATTAGCCGAATTGAATGATAGAAAAAGAATGCAGCTTGTCAAAATGTCTTATGTTATTATAGTTGGGTTACTTGGGGTTTTATTATTTATAACATTCCTGGCACCGTTGTTTTTCAAATACATGGTGGATCATTCTTATTATGAAGGTATTCGGTATGTATTCTGGACGGGGCTCAGTTATTTTTTCTGGGGTGTGTATGTAGTCTTTACGGGTTATATTTTTTACTATAAGAAAACAAAAATTCTCGGATACCTGGCCATTGTAAATGTGGTATTGAATATCGGGTTAAACTATGTATTGATTGAAAAATACGGAGCCATTGGCGCAGCTTATGCAACATGTATTTCTTTCTTTGTAGTGATGATCATTGTCATTTGGCGTTCTAATTTATTGATAAAGTTGCCCTGGTTTGAGTATAAGTCTATTTTTAAAAGAGGATAAATTATTTTGCCCAAAACCATTCTTCATATTACAGATGTATTAACTATTGGCGGTACGGAAGTATTACTGGCAGGCACCGTACCTGAATTATCAGAATATCGGCATATAGTGGTTTATCTGAAAGGGGAGAATAAATTTGAAGAGGCGTTGAAAGGTATTCCGGTTATTTGCCTGCATCATAGTGGAAAATTTTCCCTCTTTCGCACAGCAAAGCGCCTCAGGAAAATTATAAAAACTTTCAAGGTTGATACTATTCATGCGCATTTAATTTGGAGTCGGTTTGTTGCCGCCTTAGCCAAAACTTCAAGAATAAGGATGATTGCTTCTGTTCATAGCGTAATCAGTAAAGATGCTTTTGAGAAAAATAAACTATCCCGCTGGATGGAGAAATATACAGCGAAAAAGGTTGATGATTTAATTTGTGTGTCTCAATTTGTATTAGATGATTATACAAAATATATTCCTTTTAAAGGAAGAACGCATTTGTTGCATAATTTCATTCCCGATTTATTTTTCAATACTGTACCACAAAATAATTTTGAATTCAATACCGGAAAAACAATCCGCTGTATTGCAATCGGTTCACTGAAAGAAGCCAAAAATTATGCTTACACGTTACAGGCATTTTCGCTTTTGCCTGGTAAACAGTTTTCTCTGGATATAGTAGGGAATGGCCCACTAAAAGAAAAATTGCAACTAATTATTGATGAAAAAAAACTGCCCGTGCAATTGCTCGGTGGCCGTCAGGATATTCCTACATTGCTCAAAAATTATGATGTTTTTATTCAATCATCATTGCATGAAGGATTTGGCATTGCAGCAGCAGAAGCTATTGCCGGTGGTTTAATTCCCGTTTTGTCTGATATTCCTGCACATAAAGAAATAACCAACAGGTTGGCTACATTTTTTTCTACTGAAAATCCCAATAGCCTGGCGAATGCATTAAAAGGGCTTTTAGATAAACCGATAGATTTGCAAAGGTTACAGGAATTGCGAAAATACATTCGTTCAATTGCCGGAAAGGATAATTATTTAACTAAGCTCAAAAAAATATATGATTTGTAAAATGGGTAAATGAAAATGTAATTTTACAATTCAACAAATAAAATTCTTGAAAAAAAGATTTCTACATATTGCCCTGATTCTGATTGTTTGTTTTTTCTTTCAGATTTTTCTGATGGAGTTAACCGTTAAATTGTATCCGAGATTTAATGAACAGTTAGAGACCCGCAGTTTTAACGACCAGTATGATCCTTCATTGGTACGACTGGATAATGTAAAAAAATTTACTGCCTTTTGCGACTCACTGTACGGATCAAACGAAATTTCAGATTCTGCCAAATATGCCAATATCGTAAATACGGCAACTCGTTTCCGTTTTCAGCACGGCTATACCTGGTATCATTTCGGACATAATTATATTGCTAAAATATTGGCACCGCTTGTGGATAAAACTTTATCGGCCATAGTAGTGCCCGATGATATGTTAAAATATCCATTGGCAGCCTGTAGCCAGCAATCCATCATATCGCTGAAAGTGTTGATGGATAAGGGTTTCAAAGTTCGGAAAGTGGGCTTTTTTGAGCCTACAATTGGCGGGCATTTTTGCTATGAGGTTTTTTATAATGGAGGCTGGCATTTTTATGATCCTGATAGGGAGCCGGATGAAAAGGTATTGTTGGATAATCATCGTCCTGGTATTCAATATCTTGTTGCTAACCCGACTATTTTGCGAGCCGCTTATCCTCGGGATGACAGTAGTTTTGTCATGTCATTGTACAAGTCTTACAAAATTAGTAATATAAAAAAACTGCCGGGGTGGAAAGCGAGGTTATTTCAACAAACCACGAAGTTTTTATCTTATACCAGTTGGATTTTCCTCGGGCTTTTATATTTCTATATCGAGAAAAAATTCTTTACGCCCAAAAAGAAAAAATAAAGGGGGACCTCAACTCTGTGTAACTCAAAATCTCTGTTCCTCTGTGTTTGCAGTGGGATTTATAGATTTTAACACAGAGATATTGAGAAACGGAGATTCACTGAGAAGGAACTTAAAAAATAAGTAGCAATATCAACTCTGTGTAACTCAAAATCTCTGTTCCTCTGTGTTAAAAAAAAATTATTAAAGAGATACAACACGGAGTTTAGGAGTAACGGAGAAACACGGAGAAGGACAAAAATTCTCTGTGTACCTCTTAATCTCTGTTCCTCTGTGTTGAAAAAAAATACCAAAAAAACGAATAAATAATATGTGCGGTATAGCAGGATTTATAGATTTTAAAAATAATAGTTCAAAAGAAATGCTGAACAGAATGACAGCAGCAGTGGCACATCGGGGGCCTGATGGGCAGGGACTGTTTTTTCATACAACTCCAAACTGCCAAGTTGGATTAGGGCATCGGCGCTTATCCATTATTGATCTGAGTACGGTCGCTAATCAGCCGATGGAATTTGACGGGTTACAAATTATATT
>JAGQWM010000062.1 GCA_020437365.1 Chitinophagaceae bacterium
AAAATATTTTACAGATGGTTCGGTATTTTATGACATTTCATATTCGGGATGAGCAGATTGATGCTGCTGCTAAAATCATCAATGCCTACTTTGATGCTTTGGAAAAAGGCGGCCCGGGTGGTATGCGCAGTCAATGTTATGAAACAGACCATCACGAACATAATTATATTCATATCAAAAGTTTTAAAAAAGATGCAGTGGCAAGGCATCATTTCAAATCGGGGATCTGCAAAAAATATTTGCAACAATTGATGCAACTCTGTGGCCAGGATTTGCATTTTACCAAACTTTACCAACAACAAACTTTTGAATCTATTTATTAATTGCTTGCCCTAACTTCTCCCGGTACTATTCAAATATTTTTCCTGTTTTGATAAGTGGCTGATAAATTTGCAATTCAGTAACTTTAAGCCACTGAACCAAACAACTATTTATGCACCGTGTCATTATTCCCGTTGATTTTTCTGAGACATCCTTAAATGCAGCCCGATATGCAGCACAAATGCTTTCAGGAAAGAAAGATGCCGTGGCCATTATTTACCATAATTATGAACACCATGATGACCATGATGTGTCATTGCATTACCAGGAAAGCCTTCGACAGGAATTTTTAAAAGCCGGCGTTAACACAGTCGAATGTGAAGGAGAAACCGGTGGCGATTTAATAGATAACATTACCAGGCTGGCACATACCATCAGGGCTACTTTAATTGTTATGGGTATTACCGGAAAATCTACCATCCGCCAAATTATGTTTGGTAGCAATACTTTAAAATTGATCGACAGGAACCTTTACCCGGTGATGATTATTCCGCCCGATGCAAAATATAAAGGTTTTAATAATGTAGCGTTTGCTTCCGATTTTAAAAATGTAAAAGACACAACACCTGCCGAACTCATTTCATCGGTGTTGGAAATGTTTGATCCCAAACTGCATATTTTCACAGTCAACAAACATTTACACGTCAGCATTCCTGACGAAATGGAATACCAGAAAAAATTACTCAAGGAAATGTTTAATAAATATAAAACCGAGTTTTATTTTATTACCAGAGGCGATTTTTATACCGCCGTTGATAATTTCATAACGGATTATAATATTGACGTTTTGATTACGGTTCCCAAGCACCAAAGCAATTCAACTTCCCTGTTCAAAACGACACATACAAAACGATTGGCGTACCATAGCCATATCCCCATTTTGGCGGCTCACGAATAGCCGAAAACAGGCCATTTTACTGGTACGAACGAAGAAAAATGCATACCTTTGCGGTCATTTTTAAACCAAGAAATATATGCAAACAGTTATCGTCCCGGTCGATTTTTCAGACACTTCATTGAATGCTGCCCGTTATGCCGTTCAATTACTTACAGGACATTATGGTGTCAATATGATTTTACATCATGTTTATGAAAACGACAATGAGGCAACCGAAACCCAGCAAAAATTAGAAGATTTAAAATCAACTTTGTTGAAATCAGGCATTGTAAAAATTGAAACAAAGGCAGAAAAAGGTGCTGACTTTATTGTTGAATTGGATAAACTGGCCCGGCACCAGGAAGCTGACCTCATCATCATGGGCATCACCGGCCGTTCTCCTATTGGCCAAACTTTCATTGGAAGCAATACGCTGAAAATGGTAAACGAAAAAGTATGTCCCGTACTTATTATACCCGGCGATGCCCGGTATAAAGATGTGCAAAACGTATTGCTAACCTCCGATTTTAAAGACGTGGAAAATGCGACACCAACCGTTCCCATCAAAAAAATCTTAAAAACTTTCCGGCCGCATCTAAGCGTTTTGAACGTAGATAGTGAGCATTATGTTGCTATTACTGAAGAATATCAGGCCGAAAAAGAAAAACTTCAAGCAATGTTTGCAGAATTCAATCCTGATTTTTATTTTTTAGGATTGCAGGATGTCGATGAAGCCATCAATCAATTTTCGAAAGACAAAAATATTGATATGGTCATTATCGTTCATAAAGGGCAAAACTTGTATTCAAAACTATTTGTCAAAAGCCATACCAAGCAATTGGTGTATCATACAAATATTCCGGTATTGGCGATTCATGAATAGCAAACCAGGAAATGAAACAAATAAAAATAATAGAAGTTCCATCAGAAATCGGTGCCGGTACCCGCGGTTCCAGCTTGGGCATTGATGCCATCAAAGTAGCGGCACTCGATTTCATGAGCAATTTTTTTATTCATTTCCCTTCGGAAAAAATAAAAGATGAAAACCATCTATTGTATGAACCGATTGAAACCCCTTATGCCCGCCGTATAAAAGGGACTGTCAAATTATATGATCGTTTGAGTAAGGCTATTCAAAAAGCCATGAAGGAAAATTTCTTTCCGGTTATTTTGAGTGGCGACCATAGTACTGCTGGTGGCACCATTGCCGGTATAAAAATGGCGAAGCCAAAATCAAGATTGGGCGTTGTTTGGATTGATGCACATGCAGATTTGCATACACCTTATACTACACCTTCCGGTAATGTACATGGAATGCCTTTGGCTGCCACCATTAATACCGATAATAAAGAATGTGCCATTCATGACATTGCTGAAGAAACAAAACAACATTGGAATTTTTTGAAAAACATTGGCGATATGGCGCCAAAAGTTTTACCTCAGGATATAGTTTTTATTTCACTGCGTGATTTCGAAAAAGAAGAACGACACCTGATTGACAAATACGACATGAAAGTCATCACGACAAAAGAAGTGAGAAATAAAGGGGCTGAAAATGTAGTGCGTAAAGTTTTGCGTCAGCTATCGGATTGTACGGATATTTATATTTCATTCGATGTAGATAGTCTCGATGCATCTATTTCTAAAGGAACGGGCACACCTGTCAGCAATGGCTTACGGGAAAGAGAAGCAGAAGATTTAGTGAGTAAATTTATGCAAAACAGAAAAATCTGTTGTTTTGAAATTACCGAAGTCAATCCTACTTTGGATAAAGAAAACCTGATGGCTGAAATTGCTTTCAATATTCTGCAAAGAAGTATTAATATACTGATGATGAATTAATTTTTTTCGTTTTCTTCTTTTACCATCGGTGCGCCTTGCGATGCCCAGGCGGCAAATAATTCCGACACTTTCCAAGTAGCTCCTGCATATAATCTTGGCCTTGCTACAACATATTTGAGAAATGCCAGCAAATCGTTTTTTTGACAATTTATCATGACGTCAAAAGTATATTGACCTTTGTATTTTCCTTCTTTTATGGCTACATCCATCGATGGATTATGCTCACGGAAATAAATACCTGTATATTGTATATCGTTGAGTATTGAATCCAAAGTTTTTTCTTCTTTTTCTTTTGTCCAATCCCTGAAAATTAAATAGCGGTCGTAAAATGGTTCTTCATAAATATTTTGCAACCGAATAAAATGACTTGCCAGTTGCGGCATATATCCTTCATTATACATATTGGTTTTTTTCATGGACACATATAACAAGTCTCCTTTTTTTGCCGGCAGGTGGCTTTCATTATGCCCAATATCAAAATAATAAAAATTGCCTTTTATCAACACACATTGCCCATACCCTTTTTCCACTACTTCATTTTTATCGCCTTCATATTTTCCTACCAATATGCCCAATTGGTTTTTATAAAGTTTCACCACTTCAGGCATTTCTAATTGCACAAGAATGGTTGAGTCGTTTAAGGTCAGGATGTAACTAGTTATGGGAAATGCCCGTACAATAGATGCACTATCTTCCTGTGCCGGAGATGAAACGGCCATGAAAGAACAAAATATAAAAAGAAGAAATTTTCGCATTGTATTTTTTCGCAAAATATAACCGCAACTTAGGTTTAAAATGGGAGTATATCATCCGTAATACAGGGTATTTTCACCTCCATCATCTCAATGAAATTTCACATCGAACAATTGCTTATTTTTGAACGCTTTAAGCAATTAAGATGAATAAAGAAATTAAAAAAATCGGTGTATTAACTTCAGGTGGCGATGCGCCCGGCATGAATGCAGCCATTCGGGCGGTAGTTCGTACCGGTATTTATTTCGGGTTAGATGTATTTGGGATTCGTCGTGGCTTTCAAGGGTTGATTGAAGAGGATATTTTTCAAATGGATTCCCGCTCGGTCGCCAACATCATTCAGCGAGGTGGCACCATGTTAAAGACGGCTCGTTGCAAAGAATTTTATGAATACGAAGGACGCAAAAAAGCTTATGAAGTATTAAAGAAAAAAGGAATTGACGGCTTGGTCATCATTGGCGGCGATGGTTCTTTTCGCGGGGCAGTGAACTTCAGTCAGGAGTTCGATATTCCCTGCATTGGCATCGCCGGTACGATTGATAAAGATATTCAAGGCACTGATTTTACCATTGGTTTCGATACGGCGGTCAACACAGCAGTCGAAGCCATTGACAAAATCAGGGATACGATGGAAGCCCACGACCGGATTTTTATTATTGAAGTCATGGGGCGTGATGCCGGTTACATAGCTTTGCACAGTGGCATTGCCACCGGTGCCGAAAATATTCTTATCCCCGAACGAAAAACCGATATGAATTCCATTATACTTTCATTGCAGGAGAAAGAAAGACGTAAAAAATTGGTCAACCTGATTGTTGTAGCCGAAGGCGATGATTTTGGCGGCGCCAATGAAGTCAGCAAATTTGTGAAAGAAAATATTCCTGCTGCTGAAGTCAGGGTTTGTATTTTGGGGCATATACAAAGAGGTGGTGCACCAAGTTGTATGGACCGATTGATTGCCAGCCGTATGGGCTATCAGGCTGTAGAGTCATTATTGAAAGGCCGCTACAATGTTTTTGTTGGCATCCTCAATAATAAAATGAATTATATACCATTGGAAAATGCAGTAAAAAATAAAGGAAAAGTGAGTGAAGAATGGCTGAAGATTATAAAAATCTTAGCTACTTGATTCAACAAATAAAAAAACAAATTAAATAGAAGAAAGTAAAAGTTGCGATTGTAAAAAAAGATATATGACTAAACATTCAAAAAAATATTATCATGAAACGATGGACCGTGAAGCGGCCATTGCGCATAAAACACATAAAACGAAAATTGTAGCAACGGTAGGCCCTGCCTGTGATACTTATGATAAACTCTTGGAACTCGTCAAAGCCGGTGTGAATGTATTCCGTTTGAATTTCTCGCATGGCTCCAATGAAAATAAAACACAGATCATCGAAGACGTTCGGAAGATTAATAAAACACAACCTTTTACCATTTCCATCATAGGCGATTTGCAAGGCCCCAAATTACGAATTGGCGAAATTGAAAATGGAGAAATTGAAATTGCCGAAGGCGATGTACTCACATTTACAAACGAAGAAGTGTTGGGTACAAAAAAAAGAATTTATATTTCTTATCCCAACTTTCACAATGATGTAGTTGTGGGCAATACCATTTTAATCAATGACGGCAAACTAGAAGTAAAAGTCAAGAAGATTTTACCCAATAATGATGTAGAGGCGGAAGTCACTCTTGGTGGCACATTGGCTTCGAACAAAGGCATTAATTTACCGGATACAAAAATTTCTTTACCGGCATTAACGGAAAAAGATTTGGAAGACCTCGACTTTATTATCGATCATCAATTGGATTGGGTGGCTCTTTCGTTTGTAAGAAGTGCCAAGGACCTGGAACGGTTGAGAAGAAGATTGGTAGAGAAAAAAAGCAAAACAAAAATCATAGCCAAAATAGAAAAGCCCGAAGCACTGGAAAACCTGAGAGACATCATTGTAGAATCCGATGCTGTAATGATTGCCCGCGGAGATTTGGGTGTAGAATTGCCGGTAGAAAAAGTACCGCTACTGCAAAAACAAATTATCCGTATGTGTTTACATCGTGCCAAACCGGTAATAGTCGCAACGCAGATGATGGAAAGTATGATTGAATTTAATAAACCTAACCGAAGCGAAATTACCGACGTTGCCAATGCGGTCATTGAAGGTACCGATGCGGTTATGCTCAGTGGAGAAACTGCCACCGGCCATCATCCGACATTGGTCGTAGAAACGATGCGTAAGATTATTCTGGAAGTGGAAAAATCGGGTTACCATTACAACCGGGAAGAAGAACTTGCACCACAATCCCACTCTCCTTCATTTTTAAGTGATGCCATTTGTTATAACGCCTGCAAATTGGCCAAAGATGTACACGCCGATGCCATTATTGGAATGACGCAGAGTGGTTATACCGGTTTTGTATTGAGTAGCTACAGGCCCAAATCGCCGCTGTATATTTTTACAAAAGAAAGAAGCCTGGTCAGTCAATTGACGTTGAGTTGGGGAGTTCGTTCTTTTTATTATGGAGAAGAAGAAAGCTTAGATGATATCATTTTCGACCAAATAGACATTTTGAAAGAAAGAAGATTTTTAAAATCCGGTGATGTAGTCATCAATACCGGCAGTACACCGGTTGATTTACATTTACAAACCAATGTTTTAAAAATTTCTACTGTCGATTAACGATACATTTTTCTTCTCAAACCCACATACAAAGAATGATGGCAGCCACTATTTGGGCAACAATATGATACCCCGAATCGACCATACACAGTGTTGTCGATTTTCGTTGATACATATATGAAATTCCAATGACAACGGCACTGAACAAAACTCCGGTGAACAAACCCAATTTTACACCGGACATAACGCCACCTACCAAATCAAGCCGTACCACTAAAAACGCTAAGCCAATACAAGCCAGGAATTCCATAATGAATGTAAACAACATAATGGCTCCTACTCCCTTTTTGGCATTTGGGTCATTCATATCGACGCCGGAATTTTTAATCCAAAGATTACCGAATAAAACTTTGGAATACCATAAACCGCCAATCATAAAATAGGCAACAGTGGCTAAGAGAATAGCCAGCCAGTTAACGTGAGAGAAAATGGAAGTATCCATGATTCAAATTTTGGTTTCAAAATTCTATGGCTACAAAGTCCATGACCAAAAGTATACAATGAAATCACTTCGCCGGTTTTCTACAATCTTTTGATTTTAATATTGCGAAACTGAACTGTAGCACCATGATCCTGCAATCCAATTCTTCCTGTTTTATAAATTCCGAAATCAGGCATTGATTTAAACTTACTGCCGGCTACTAATTTTTTCCAATCATCATTCCACATAGTAGTTGACACGACTTTTTCTCCATTCAAGAATAATTCCAAATGCCCATTCAGGCATTTTATTTCGGCAGCATTCCATTGCCCCGGTGGTTTTACATTTTCATGCGATACCGCAATCAGGTCGTACAAATCACCCGCCCGATGTTTGGGATATTTTGCATCGGGATGCCCGTCATTATCTAGTATTTGCATTTCGGGCCCCGTTTGCCAGGGATAATCATATTTTGATTTGTCTTCGTGAATGTAGAATATAATACCACTGTTCCCGTTTTTTGCAATATTCCATTCCAATTTCAAATCAAAATTGGAAAATGCTTCATCTGAAATAATATCGCCGCCACCTTCTATCTGCCAGTCTTTTTTGTGCGTTGTATCAAGATATAAAACACCATCTTTGACTTTCCAGGCTTTACCAATAGGCTTGTTGCCATAATTATGCCAGCCATTCGTCGTTTTTCCATCAAACAATAGTTGCCATCCATCTGCTTTTTCAGCATCGGATAAACGATTATTACCTGTCATTTTTTGAGCCGTATTACAAGCTACCAGGCTGAAAAGAAAAATAGCTGTTACAGGAATTAATATTCTCAAATTTTATTTTTTAAGCAGTAAAATATATTTCACCATAGTTTCAGCATCTGCCATAGTTACATCCGGGTGAGGTGTCATAGCTACTTCGCCCCATACGCCGCTACCGCCTTCAATTATTTTATGTGCCAGGTGCGTTACAATAGTATCGGGGCTATTGGCATATTTCGCAGCAACATCCTGATAAGCCGGACCGATTAATTTATCTGAAATATGATGGCAGGTAAAACAATTACTTTTGGCCACTAATGCAAGGCCTGCTTTATAATCCGGATTGGCAGTTACATCAGTTGTTTCCGGAGTTGTTGTTGATTCTTGTTTTGTAGCGTCGTCGCTTTTTTTATCTCCATTACTTGAACAGGATACAAGAAATAAACCTAAGACAAAAGAGAAAACTATTAACTTCTTCATGATATAAATTTTGCACAAGGTAAAACAAAATTGAAAATTATTCCAATCCTAAATTTTTTCGATTCATTTTTTTATCCATTCCGCTTTTCGCAAAATCATCAAAAGCCTTGTCGGTAACGTTGATAATATGCTCTTTGACAAATGCTGCTCCTTCTTTAGCGCCGTCTTCGGGATGCTTCAAACAGCACTCCCATTCCACGACTGCCCAACCCTGGTAATCATATTGCGTTAATTGGCTGAATATTCTTTTAAAATCAACTTGTCCGTCACCGAGGCTTCTATAGCGGCCGGCCCTGTTGAGCCAGGATTGATACCCGCCAAAAGTACCTTGCTTTCCGGTAGCATGAAATTCCGCATCTTTTACGTGAAAGGCTTTTATTCTTTCATGGTAATGATCGATAAAGCGGCAGTAATCTAATTGTTGCAAAACAAAATGCGAGGGATCATATAAAATACAGGCTCTCGGATGATTTTTTACTTCCCGCAAAAACATTTCGTAAGTAATACCATCGAATAAATCTTCGCCGGGATGAATTTCATAACAAACATCTACTCCACATTCGTCAAAATATTGTAGAATGGGCAACCATCTTTTTCCTAATTCATGAAAACCATCTTCTACCAAACCGGCAGGCCGCTGCGGCCAGGGATGAAAATATTGCCAAAGTAATGAACCGCTAAATGTGGCATGCGCCGTAAGTCCTAAATTTTGCGATGCTTTGGCTCCGTATTTTAATTGTTGCACTGCCCATTCTGTTCTGGCTTTTTTATTGCCCCGGAATTTTTCGGGAGCAAACCCATCGAATAATTGATCATAGGCCGGATGAACAGCTACCAACTGCCCTTGTAAATGTGTCGATAATTCTGAAATTTCTATGCCGCAGTCATTGACAATACCATTTATTTCATCCGCATAAGTTTTACTTTCTGCTGCTTTTTTTAAATCGATTAAACGTTCATCCCAACTGGGAATTTGCACCGCTTCATAATCCAATTCTTCGGCCCAGGAACATAAAGATTGTAAAGAATCAAATGGTGCTTTGTCATCAACAAATTGCGCCAGGAAAATACCCGGCCCCTTGATTGTTGTCATACTCAATACTTTTTTAAACTTTAAATTGAAACCATTTTTCTTTTGTTTTTGCCGAGGCCACTACATTTTCAATAAATGCCATACCACGAATGCCTTCATCGATGGAAGGAAAATCCAACCATTCCGGTTTTGTTTTTTTATGACTGGTTAATGCTTTTATGGTCAAAGCAAAATTTCGATAATGATTGGCAAAAGCTTCCAGATATCCTTCCGGATGTCCGGGTGGAATACGGGTATTATGTTTGGCTGCCAGGCTTAAATATGCTGCACCTGTTTTATAAATTTCCATCGGTTTATGCAGCCATTTTACTTGCAATGAATTGGCATCATCCTGTTGCCATTCCATACCTCCTTTTTCTCCATAAATGCGGATGCGTATATTATTATCTTCGCCCGCAGCAATTTGTGTGGCTATCAACACACCGTTGGCCCCGTTATTAAATTGCAATAAAACATTGCCATCGTCATCTAATTTTCTACCTTTTACTACTGTATTTAAATCGGCACAAATTTTTGTTACCTGTAAGCCACTCACATATTCCGCTAAATGAAAAGCATGAGTACCAATGTCGCCCATTGCACCGGCTACTCCTGTTTTTTTAGGATTGGTCCGCCATGTAGCCTGCTTATTATCTGTTTCTTCGATGGCTGTACTCAACCATCCCTGTGGATATTCAACAATAATTTTTCGAATGGCACCTAACAATTCTTTTGCCAACATTTGCCGGGCTTGTTTTATCATTGGGTAACCACTATAAGTATGTGTCAAACAAATTAACCGATTATTTTTTTCAGCGACTTCTTTTAATTGTTTAGCTTCTCTTACGGTCATGGTTATGGGCTTATCAATGAGGACATGAAAGCCATTTTCCAAGGCCATTTTGGCCGGATCAAAATGCAGGTAATTGGGCGTAACTATACTTACGAAATCCATTTTCTCAAGTTCCGGCAAGTTTTTTTCTATGCGAATCATATCCTTGTAAGAACTATGTACCCGCAATGCAGGTAAGAAAAGTTCTCTTCCTGTTTTTTTTGATTTGGCAGGATCGCTGCTGAAACAACCGCTGACCAATTCAATTTCTCCATCCAGATTGGCCGCCATGCGATGAACGGCTCCGATAAATGAACCCGGTCCTCCTCCTATCATGCCCATTCTTATTTTTCTCTCAGCCATCTCTTTTTTATTCGTTTATATTTTTATTGCAAGGTATTGATGGATAATATAATAAACTATACTTAAAAATAGTACATTTAGTTTTTTAAATACAGTTCTGTTTCATTTATCTTCATCAGAAAATAATTAATTCAAAAATTATGAAATCGAATACCCGCATTCAATTATCGTTGATGATGTTTCTTGAATTTTTTATTTGGGGCGGCTGGTTTGTTACACTTGGTACATTTCTGGGTGCCAACCTCCATGCCGATGGTGGACAAATCGGGCAGGTTTTTTCTACACAATCCTGGGGAGCCATCATTGCACCGTTTATCATTGGGTTAATTGCAGACAGGTATTTCAATGCAGAAAAAATTCTCGGTGTTTTGCATTTGCTGGGTGCCGGCCTAATGTATTTGATGTACAACTCCGACAATGTTAGTGCATTTTATCCTTATACTTTATTGTATATGATTCTTTTTATGCCGACGTTAGCATTGGTCAATTCTGTATCATTTCATCAAATGAAAAACCCCGAAAAAGAATTCTCTATAATCCGAGTGTTTGGCACCATCGGTTGGATTGTTGTTGGCTTACTCATTAGTTATCTTTTTCATTGGGATTCGCAGGAAAATGCAGCCAAAGGCCTTTTGAAAAATACATTTTTAATGTCCGGTATTGCATCGCTGGTTCTTGGCTTTTTGAGTTTTACATTGCCCAAAACACCACCCACAAAAAAAACAGGCGAAAAAGTCAGCCTCAAAAGAATACTGGGCCTCGATGCACTGAAGTTATTGAACGATAAAAATTTTGCCATTTTTTTTATTGCTTCTATTCTTATCTGTATCCCCTTGGCTTTTTATTACCAGATTGCCAACCCGTTTTTATTAAACATCGGGCTGGAAAACCCTACCGGAAAAATGACAATCGGGCAGGCATCAGAAGTTATTTTTATGTTGGCACTTCCGGTTTTTTTCAGCCGGTTTGGGTTTAAGAAAACCATTTTGGTAGGTATGCTGGCCTGGGCTTTACGGTATGTTTTATTTGCCTACGGCAATGCCGGTAGTTTGAGTTATATGTTGATTTTGGGTATCGCCTTACATGGTGTTTGTTATGATTTCTTTTTTGTATCCGGACAAATTTATACTAATGCCAAAGCCGGTGAAGCATATAAAAGTGCTGCACAAGGGTTAATTACCTTGGCAACTTATGGTGTGGGCATGTTGATTGGTTTTAAAATTGCCGGTATGATTACTGATAATTATACAACGGCCAACGGAACAGATTATAAAATGGTTTGGTTGATTCCGGCCATTATTGCTGCAGCAGTTTTTTTACTTTTTGCCATTACCTTTAAAGAAAAGAAAACAAAAAATACAATTGAATAAAAAACAAACCAGGAGAAAATTTTTATCCATTACTGGTACTGTTGCAAGTGGTTTGCTATTATCCGGTTTTAGCAGGTGCCATAGTTTGGGAAAAATTCCTATAGAAAAGAATCTTTCTACTTTTGGACTGCAATTGTACTCCCTGCGTGATGTATTGCCACAAAACCCCAAAAAGATTTTAAAAAAAGTAGCTGGTTATGGTTATAGCCAAATAGAAAGTTACGAAGGGCCGAAAGGAATGTTTTGGGGTATGACCAATATCGAATTTAAAAAATACTTGGACGACCTCGACTTGAAAATCATATCCAGCCATTGTGATACGAGTATAAATTTTGAACAAAAAGCAGAAGCAGCGGCCGCCATTGGCATGCAATACCTGATTTACCCATGGGAAGGAAGTGGATTATCCATTGATGCGTATAAAAAACTGGCCGATGATTTTAATGCCTTGGGTAGAACATGCAAAGAAAAAGGTATCCGTTTTGCATTTCATAATCATCAATATTCCTTTCAGGAAAAAGAGGGCATCATTCCGCAGGATATATTAATGCAAAATACAAATCCCGAGTGGGTTGATTTCCAAATGGACATTTTTTGGGTAGTGGCAGCCGGACAAGATCCACTTTATTGGCTCGAAAAATATAAAAATAGGTTTACACTTTGCCATATAAAAGACAGGACTAAAAATCCAGTAAATGATGAAGGACAAAAT
>JAGQWM010000063.1 GCA_020437365.1 Chitinophagaceae bacterium
TTATACTCAATACTATTCATCCGCAACCGACGGGTAATTTCACAGTCGATAAAACGGATATTTGTGTCGGCGATAGTTTTGTATTTACCGATCAGAGTGATCCTGCCGATGGAACTACCACCGACTGGACCTGGAATATGGACGATGGGAATACCGAAACGCAGCCTTCATTTAGTTATACTTACACAACTGAAGGAGAGTATGATGTGAACCTGTACATCACGAATAATTATGGTTGCAGAAGTACGGTATTTACCCAACGGGTGACGGTCAATGATTATCCAACTGTAACGGCCGGTCCGGATATGTATATTCTCGAAGGAGGCAGCGATACCATCAATGCAATTGTAACAGCCATCAACCCCACTTATTTGTGGACACCCAACCAGTATTTCCTGACAAGCAATACAGTGAAAAAACCGATTGTGAAAGGAGTAGAAGACATAACTTACACACTAACGGTAACGGGTAGAGGAGGTTGTATTTCCACCGACCAGGTCTTTATCAAAGTACTGAAAGGGCCGGAAGTGCCGAATATTTTCAGTCCGAATGGAGATGGCATTCACGACCAATGGATCATTAAATATTTAGATACCTATCCTGAATGTACGGTAGATATTTTTAACAGGTATGGACAGCCTATTTACCATTCGGTAGGGTATGGCCAGCCCTGGGATGGAACCATCAATGGAAAACCGGTACCGATTGGTACGTATTATTATATTATTAATCCGAAAAATGGTAGAAGTATTTTATCGGGATATGTAGATGTAATCAGATAAGCCATGAAAAGAAAATTATTGTTAATACCCTTTGTACTTTTTGTATGGGCGGCCAATGCACAACAACGGCCACATTATACGCAGTACATTTTGAATAATTATATTTTAAATCCGGCATTGAGTGGTATTGAAAATTATGTGGACGTAAAAATCAGTGCCCGGGATCAGTGGGTAGGTTTGGATGGTGCTCCCAAGACGACTTATTTTTCTATTCAAGGCCCGTTAGGAAAAGATAATTACAGGACTTCAGCTACCTCATTCCAAGTGCCGGGCGAAAATCCTCGTGGAAAAAGTTATTGGGAAAGTTATACGGCTGCCGACCCGCATCATGGAATCGGCATGACTATTTTCAATGATAAAGCCGGTAGTTTCAATCGGTTTACCATTGATGCGACGTATGCATATCATTTGGGTTTAACACCGGTGTTGAACCTGGCGGCGGGCTTTTCTGCCGGTATTACCAATATTAGCATTGATAAAAGTAAACATGATTTTGACGGTGCAGGAGATCCGTATGACCCGGCTACCGGTGCGGCTATCAGTGGCGAATTGAATAAAATTCGGCCCGACCTCGGCTTTGGATTATGGTTGTATTCCAAAAATTATTTTATTGGTGCTTCGGCGCAGCAAATTATTCCGCAGAAATTAGCTTTTGCCGATGATGCTGCCATAGTAACAAAAGGAAAGTTGATTCCACATATATTTTTAACCGCAGGTTACCGTGTATTACTTGGCGAAGACATTAATGCGATTCCTTCCATTATGTTGAAATATGTAAAAGGTTCTTCCAAACATAATTTTCAACCGGAATTAAATTTGAAAGTGCAATACAGGGATTTGCTTTGGTTGGGTGGAAGTTATCGTTACCAGGACGGTTATGCAGCTATGTTAGGTTTCAATGTCGGCAATACATTTAATATCGGCTATGCGTATGATTTTACAACAACAGCATTGAATACGGTGAGCAAAGGCACACATGAATTTGTAGTCGGGTTTATCCTGGGCAATAAATACAGTGAGAAATGTCCGAGATGTTGGTAATGCTTACAGGTCAACAATCTTTTTATGCCGGATAGAAGCTAACTTTTGCATTATTTTTTCTACGGCATCTTTTTTCAAGGCAAGAGATTGCAAAGTGATTTCCGTATCCGGAATGCCTTTCAGCTTTTTAGCTTTCAGTTCTTTTTGCAATTCATGCAGGTTGACATTCAACTGAGAATAGACGTCTTGCAAACTATCAATTTGAATATTTTTAATGGCAGTGGCAAGTTGTTTGTTTATTTTATCCCAATTCATCATGGAGTAGGAAGTACGCAATTTATTTTCCCAATTATTCCAATTGTATTCGTCCATGGCTTTTTCAAAATTGGCTTTAATCGCTTCTTTTTCGTTTTGGGTAAATACTTCCGCCAAATCCTGTTCTACTTTTTTCCATTCTGTATTTTCAATAACTTTTTTAGAAGCAGCCACTGCAATTTTCACTTGTGTCTCCTGTTCCTTCGCCAGTTTAGGAATATTACGGCTAATATCATACGCAACGTTTACAATATCACCGGGTGAAATATTTGTAACGGAAGATGGAATATTTTCCTGAACCGGTACAACTGCTGCAATGGGTTCAGTGGTTCGTTGTATCATATTTTGTACAGGATGAATAACAGCTTCTGCAGCCATGGCAGGAGTGCTTTGTTCATCCTGCGGATGCATAAAACCGGAAACACCAAAAATGGCGTCAGAAGAATCGATTCCGTTTGCTGGAGTTGACTGGCGTACAATAAAAAATACATTCATCAAAATAACAAGGCAAAGGCTGAAAGCCAATCCAGTCATTTTCCGAAAGTTGAATAATTTTTTTTGCGGCAGATTTAAAATATGTTCAATCCTGTTTTTCAATTCATTTTTATTGCCGGCGGCTGCTATGGCCAACATATTGTGATGCAGGTTGGCTTTTTCCAATGATAATAAAGCGGTGGCATATTCATGCGAATTATATTGAAATTGCATGACCATGGCATCGCAGCTTTTTTCTCTTTCTGTTTCTGTAATCCGAATAAATGCTTTTACAAAAGGATTGAAATACAAAACGGTTTGTATGGCATTCATCAATAAGTTGATGAAATAATCCATCCTCCGAATATGTGCCAGTTCATGCAATAAAACGGCTTCTAATTGTTGAGGGCTCAGTTGATTGATAGCGGCCAATGGCACCAGGATTACCGGTTTTAAAAAACCAATGGTAACCGGTGATGAAACAAAAGATGATACCCAAACTTCCACTTTCTTTTTGATGCCCAATAAAGCAGCAGTTCTATTCACAAAAAGTTTAGCGTCAATATCCATCTTCGACAAACCATGTTGGCGAATGATTTGAACGTACCGGTAATTGCGAATAAAATTCCGGATAGGGAAGAGGAGCAATGCCAGGTAAATGATGGACGCAATTGGCAGAACTTGTAGCAATACTTGATTGATAGTCTCGTTGGCATTGATGTTCAATATACCTGAAGTGAAAACAGTTGCATCTGCAATACGGTTCAGGCTGGTGATAAAAGTATAAACAAACCAACTGAAACCGATGAAAAGGAAAATTGTGGCCAGGTTGGCTTTGGTAGTAGCTTTAGTTTTACATGAAAAATTGATGAACTGATAAACGGCCCAGAGTAAAGCCATTTGCCAAAGGCTGTTCAATGCAGCCCAACCAATCGATTCTAAAAAACCGGCCTGATGTAGCATAATTATTGCTTTTTAAGATTGTCCAGTAATGCCTGTATCGCCTTTATATCTTCCTCACTTGTTTTATTTCTACTTTCGCCCAATGCTTGTATGACTAATTGTGTAGAAGAACCGCCGAACAATCCATTGATCATTTTATTGAGCAAATGTTTTTGTGTTTTTTCTTTGTTAACAGCCGCTTTGTAAATATGAGTCCGCATGGAATCATCTCTCTTTACTAATTGTTTTTCATGCATAATCTGCATGAGTTTTAACGTAGTGGTATAACCGACGTCTTTTGTTTTGGCCAGCGATTCATGTACTTCTCTCACGGTTGCCATTCCTTTTTCCCAAAGGATTTGCAAAATGGCCAGTTCGCTTTCTGTGGGTTTTATCAATTTAGGTGCTGTCATTTTGTAGGGTTGTGCAACGAATATACGACTATTTTCGTAAGTTGAGGTTTGGCGCTTTGTTTTTAATTTTTTTAACAACTACAAATAGGACGCATAACCCTGTAAAAAGTTACAGGCTAAAAAAAACTGCTTTCCGGAAGAAAGCAGTTTGAAAAATTGGTTTTACATTTTATTGAGCTTTGGTAGAATCCGCCATCGGCTTTTCATCCATGGCCGGTGGCTGTTGGCCCTGCATCATTTTCATCATTTCCGAAGGCTCCATAAAGACCCAATGTTCTACCGCTTTGCCATCTTTAAAACGGCTCACCTCCATAGATGTTGAAACAAAAGTTTCGCCGGCTTTTTTGCCCATCATGTCTTTACTGAGTTTGCCTGTGAATTTCATCCAGGACATCACATATTCATCGTCGGCCAGTTCTTTAATCTTTTCGGAGCTCATTTCGCTGTACGATGCTGCCATTCTGGTAAATTCAGCTTTCATGTTTTCGAGGCCTTTTATATCGCCGTTTTCACCACCATGGTCAACGCAATCTTCGGCTATGTAATCCCCAATTTTACTGAAATCTTTCGTTTTGAAACAATTGGCAATGGCATCAGAAGCAGCAATGTTTTTTTTGGCGGTAGCCGATAAGCCGCCACTACTTTCTTTACAAGCTTGTAAGCTGAGGAAAACACCTGCCGTCAATAATAAAAATAACTTCTTCATATTTTGTGGTTTTGTTTACAGAGTTTGTTTGTCAACAATTTTTTAAAGCAATAAAATATAGGGAAGAGTCTTCTTTAAGGTGGAATTCAAATATAAACAAAATAGAGCTATCGGGGTGCATTTTCCGTCGAAGGATCTTTATATATAAACCGCACCATGGCATTTTTCTGATTATCGGAAGTCAGGTACAACTGGTATCTTTTATTGCCGGCATGTACAATCATCAGCGCCGTATTGGGAGGGATGGAACCGAGGTTTTCTCCAACCATAATGACTTCCTGGTATTTTTTTGTAAGATCAATTTTAATGGCTACCGAAATCGGTATGGCTGTCAGTAATTTATTGGCCACAATTGTTTTATTATTGACATACACAGAAATGGTATCGCCGTCAATCTGGCCATTGTCATAAAAATCCAATTTGATGGTGCCGGTGTCCACAGTAATTTCTTTTACCAGTTCTGCTTTTCTTTTTGTAAGTGATGGCGGCAGCAAATTTTCTTCTTTGAATGCTGATTTTGAAAACCGTTGCATAACAATAGAGCCGGGGTCGCAGGCAGATTTTCCATTGGCTGCTTTTCCCGTCCAGGTACCACGCAACTGTTCTTCAACCGTAGGGTTGGTGCTCCCTTTATGATATGTCAATTGATATTTTTTTATGCACGGCACACAATCATCCGGTACATTAAAACTAATCATGCCATTTTCTTGTATAGAAATGAAATTACTGTCTGTATTCAATTCTCCTTCAAAATATTCTCTTACATAGTTGAGGGTATCTTTATAATGATAAGCTGTACCGACTATATGAGTGCCTACGAGTTGTATATTCATTTCAATATTGTACACCGGAAAACAAGAACCGGGTGCCATTACCAATTTGCCTCGCCAGATGCCATTGATGTCCTGCGAGATGGCACAAAGCGGCAAGCTACAAAAGGCTATGAAAATGAATTTTCGCCACATAGTTTAGCAAATTACCTGAATTCATAGAATGTAAAATATATTTTTACAGAAACGGTAGTTGTTAGTTTTATTCTTTGGGCTGATACCTGAATTGTACCACCGCATTTTTTTGTTCGGTAGAAGTAATCCTTACCTCAAAACGCTGGTCGCCGGCTTCTACAATCATGAGTGATGTATTGGGCGGAATGGAACCCAGGTTTTCGGCCACCATCGTCAGTTCATGCTGGTTGTTGACATCATCCATATCTATTGAAAAACTTATGGGCGATGCAGTTAGTGTTTTATGCGATATAATAAGTTTTTTATCGAGATACACGGAAATAATATCGCCGTCTATTTCGCCGTTGTCGTATATTTTAATATTCACTTTTGGATGGTGAACTGTAATGACCCGTACCAATTCATTGCTCCTGTTTTTAATGACTTCCGGCGTGGGAATTTCTTCATGTGGTTCCGTTTTTTTAACCGGTGGTTCGATTTTTTTAACGGGTGGCTCAGTTTTAGGATTTTCCGGTGTTTCAATTTTTTTAACCGGTGGAAGATTCTTTTTCGGTGTTATTACCGGTGGTTTTTTGGGTGCAGGAATTTTAGCAACTTCATTTTTTTTCTGTGGTGGTTGGTTGATGTATACTTTTTTTTGCACACGGCTGGTTTTATTACGCAAGAAAGGTTCTACATAAAAATCAGACGTATTGACTTTCCGCATAAAAAAATGCCCGCCTCCACAATTTTCACCTTTTACGGCACCCATACCTGTTTTTTCAAAAATACTGGAATACTCTCCTTCCAGATATTGCTCCGGACCCGATTCACTGTACTTCATCTTATACTTCATGAGGCAAACAGGTGAGATGGAAAGCATTTTTACTTCCACTGTTTTTATTTCTTTTACCAGTGCATGTTTACTCACCCGGTTGAAGATGCCTGAAATGGTACATTTGCCGTAAAACATAACATTGTGATAAGAGTATGAAACGCCTGAAAGTGCATTGCCATTTTGTATCAATTGCATTTCCAATTTATAAGTTTCATGTGAATTGGTCACAAAATAACCTCTCCAAATGCCGGTAATATCCTGGGCAGTTGACAGTTTTGTAAATAATGTGGTAAGAAAAAACAGACAGATAATAATCCTGGTACCTGAGCGTATCATATCAGCCCCAAAACTAATAAATTACCCGGCATTGACTGCTTGTACTCCGACAATAGTTTGTTAATTTTGCTCACTTAAAAATTAGCGGATAATCGAGTTTATGATACATGTTACACTCCCGGACGGCAGCGTCCGTCAATATGAAAAAGGCACTTCCATTTATGCGATTGCAACATCTATTTCGGAAGGCTTGGCTCGCAAAGTTTTGGTGGCAGAAGTAAATGGTGAAGTTTGGGATTTGTCGAGAACCTTACATGAAGATGCTTCACTCAAATTATTAACCTGGGATGATGCGACCGGAAAAAACACTTTTTGGCATTCTTCGGCACACTTGATGGCCGAAGCAGTGGAATCATTATTTCCCAATGTAAAATTTTGGGTTGGCCCGCCAGTCGAAAATGGTTTTTATTACGACATGGACCTCGGCGATAAAAAAATGACGGAGGAAGATTTATTGGCGTTGGAAAAAAAGATGAATGAACTGGCCAGGCATAAAAATGAATACATTCGTAAAGAAATGCCGAAGCAGGAAGCGGTGGCTTATTTCACAGAAAAAGGCGATGCGTACAAACTCGATTTGTTGGAAAATTTACAGGATGGCGAAATCACTTTTTATACGCAGGGAAATTTTACCGATTTATGTCGCGGTCCGCATATTCCCAATACATCATTTATCAAAGCAGTTAAGCTGACGGGCATTGCCGGTGCTTATTGGAAAGGCGATGCGAATAATAAAATGCTGACACGTATTTACGGTGTTTCATTTCCTTCACAGAAATTATTGGATGAACATTTGGCCATGTTGGAAGAAGCCAAAAAAAGAGACCATCGAAAATTGGGTAAGGAATTAAGTATTTATACAACCAATGACGAAGTTGGCGCCGGATTAATTTTATGGATGCCCAATGGAACGGTGATTATTGAAGAATTGGAAAAACTGGCCAAGGAAACCGAATTGGCAGCCGGTTATAAAAGAGTCGTTACGCCACATATAGCCAAAGAAAATTTATACCTCACCAGCGGCCATTTACCTTACTATGCCGATAGTATGTATCCACCCATGGAAATGGAAGGTGAAAAATATTACTTGCGGGCAATGAACTGTCCGCATCATCATAAAATATTTGATGCCGAACCAAAGAGTTACCGGGAAATGCCATACAGGATTGCAGAATACGGTACTTGTTACCGTTATGAACAAAGTGGCGAACTATTTGGTTTGATGCGGGTACGTAGTTTGCACATGAACGACGCACATATTTACTGTTCGAAAGAACAGTTTGCCCAGGAGTTCAAAGCAGTTAACGATATGTATCTTAAATATTTTAAGATTTTTGGCATTGAAAAATATATCATGCGGCTGAGTTTGCACGACCCGGCAGGGCTGGGCAAAAAATATGTGAACGAGCCGGCACTTTGGTTAGAAACGGAAGAATTGGTCAGGAATGTTTTAATTGAATCTGAAATCCCTTTTGTAGAAGTGAAAGGCGAAGGTGCATTTTACGGGCCTAAAATTGATGTACAAATATGGAGTGCCATAGGCCGTGAATTTACTCTGGCTACCAACCAGGTTGATTTTGCACAACCAAGAAGATTCAAATTGTCATTTACCAACCAACAAAATGAACCGGAAGTGCCATTAATTATACACCGGGCACCATTGGGTACACACGAAAGGTTTATTGGATTTTTATTGGAACATTATGCCGGAAAATTCCCTACATGGCTGGCGCCAATGCAAGTAAAAGTGTTACCCATCAGTGATAAATTTTCATCTTATGCACACACCGTTTTGCAGGCATTGCAAAAAGCAGGTATTCGTGCTGAGATAGATGAAAGAAGTGAAAAAATCGGAAAAAAAATCAGAGATGCCGAGGTAATGAAGATTCCATATATGTTGGTTGTAGGCGAAAAAGAAATGTTGGAGAATAAAGTTGCCATACGGCGGCAGGGAGAAGGCAATACCGGCACGGAATCGGTAGGGACACTCATAGAAAAACTGACCCGTGAAATCAATGAAAGAAATTAAGCAAAGTAGCCGTAAAAATTTTGACTTATTTATTAACTTGAAAACAAGTATATTTAGCAAGACTTTTCATTTCCTGGATGAAAAGCTATTAGCAAAGCAATCAATTCTCTTAACCAGGAAAAGAGATTACTAAAAACAATAAATGGCAGTACCACAAAAACCCGGAGGCGGGTTCAAAAAACCAACAGGAGGAGGACCTTATAAATCCCGCAGTGGCGGCAACAGAAAAGGTGGTTTCAGAGGCAGGTTTGGCCCTCGAAGAGAAGCAGAATACCGTATCAATCATTTTATCAGAGTACCACAGGTGCGTTTAGTCGGTGAAAATGTAGAACCCGGCATTTTCGATACTTCCACAGCCTTGGAAATGGCAAAAGAAATGGATTTGGATTTAGTGGAAATATCTCCCAAAGTAGATCCACCGGTTTGTAAAATCATCGATTACAATAAATTCCTCTACGATAAGAAGCGGAAAGAAAAAGAGATGAAAGCGAAAAATAAAGTTTCTGAGGTCAAGGAAATTCGCTTTACACCCAATACAGATGACCATGATTTTGATTTTAAATCGAAACATGCCATTGAATTTTTAAAAAGTGGCAATAAGGTAAAAGCCTATGTGCAGTTTAAAGGAAGAGCCATTCAATTTAAAGAAAGAGGCCAGTTGTTATTATTGAAATTTGCTGAAAGGCTGGCAGAAGTTGGCGTACTGGAAAGTATGCCGAAGATGGAAGGCCGGCGGATGTTGGCCATGTTTGCTCCCAAAGGCAAAAAAAAATCTTGATATAACTCAATTTTAAAAACCGTTTTTTATGTAAACGGTTTTTTTTGTTGACCCGAATCCTTCAATTTGCAACACTTCAATTTATATAATCATGCAACTTAATTTTCGTTCTATTTCTTTATTTATAGTAAGCTGTTTCGGATTGACTTTGTCTTCGATTGCACAACCAACCAAGTCCAATCCGCAGATGGGCAAACCATCGCCCACGATGAAAAAAAAATCGACCAACGGCATTAAACAATATGGCGAGGTTATCACCGATGAAGCCACAACCTATAATGGTTTCTTCAACGTGCACAAAGTCGATGATAAATATTATTTCGAAATTCCGGATGATTTATTTGGAAGAGATATTTTGATTGTCAACAGGATTGCCAAAGCTGGTGCCGATATGCGTTCAGGTGGTAGCATGTTTGGTTTTGGCGGCGACCCTATTGGACAAAATGTAGTTCGCTTCGAAAAGGGGCCTGACGATAAAATATTTTTGCGTAAAATATCTTTTTCTGAATATGCTAAAGATTCAACATCACCAATGTTTCAAGCAGTAAGAAATTCTAATATACAGCCGATTGAAGCATCTTTTTCAATAGAATCTTTAGGAAAAGATTCAACCGGCGTGGTCATTGACATGACGAAAGAATTGGAAGGCGATGATGATATTTTTTTCTTCAATTCGGGTTTTAAAACTGCCTTGCGATTGACAGCTATGCAACGTGATAAATCTTACATTGAATCTGTCAAAGCATTTCCAATCAATATAGAAATTAAAACAGTGAAAACCTATGCTCGTTCAGCACCTCGGTCTAATTCTCGTTTTGGAGGAAACGGGCAAGGCAATTTAACGATGGAACTCAACAGTTCAATGGTCTTATTGCCGGAAGTGCCAATGCAAAGCCGTTATGCAGACGACAGGATTGGCTATTTTTCCGTAGGATATGTTGATTTTGATGCGAATCCGCAAGGCGTAAAAAGCGTCAGGCTTATCAAAAGATGGCGACTGGAACCCAAGCCGGAGGATGTAGAAAAATACAAACGTGGCGAATTGGTGGAACCACAAAAACAAATCGTTTTTTACATAGATCCGGCCACACCCGAAAAATGGATTCCTTATTTAATTCAAGGTGTTAAAGATTGGAATGTCGCTTTTGAACAAGCCGGTTTTAAAAATGCAATTACGGCTAAGCGGGCCCCGACTTTTGAAGAAGATAGTACCTGGAGTTTAGATGATGCCCGCAATTCTGCTATAGTTTACAAAGCTTCAGAAGTACCGAATGCCAGTGGCCCCAGTATTGCAGACCCACGTAGTGGCGAAATCATTGAGAGCCATATCAATTGGTATCATAATGTAATGCAACTCCTGCACGACTGGTATTTTGTTCAAGCCGGTGCAGTAGATACAACGGCGAGAAAGATGATTTTTTCCGATAGCCTGATGGGCGAATTGATTCGGTTTGCTTCTTCTCACGAAGTGGGGCATACACTTGGTTTATTGCACAATTTCGGCTCCAGTTCTACCGTACCGGTCGAGAACCTGAGAAATAAAGCCTGGTTGGATGAACACGGCCATACGCCATCTATTATGGATTATGCCCGTTTTAATTATGTGGCACAGCCGGAAGATAGTGTTGATCAAAAAGATTTATTTCCCCGCATTGGAGAATATGATAAGTGGGCAATTGAATGGGGTTATAAAAGATTTGCTCAATATAGAGATCCGGAACAGGAAATAGGTTTTCTCAATAAATGGGTTATTCAAAAATTAAAAAATCATCGTTTATGGTATGGCTCGGCCAGTTCTTACGATGACCCTCGCTGTCAGAGTGAACAGGTGGGTGATGATGCCATGAAAGGAAGCATGTATGGGATAAAAAATTTGAAACGTATTTTGCCCAACCTGATGGTATGGACCAAGGAGCCAAACGAAGATTATGATAATTTACAGAGGATGTATCAAAAAGTGGCTGAACAATTGGCCATATATATGGGACATGTCAGCCGGTACGTGGGTGGCATTATGGAAACGCCGAGAAGGGTAGAAGAGAGTGAACCGGTTTTTGAAATTGTAGATAAAGCCAAACAAAGAGAAGCGGTTAATTTTTTAAATAAAAATTTATTTGATACTCCGGAGTGGCTCATTCGTCAGGATATTTATGATAGAACCGGTCAAAACGGGCTTAGTATAATCGGGGCAATTCAGGATAGGAGTTTGCGCAGTTTATTGAGCAAAAGAACTTTTTATAAATTAATTAATGCAGAAGCTACGGAAGGTACTAAAGCTTACCGCTCAGTTGATTTATTGAATGATCTTAAAAAAGGTATTATGTCGGAATTGCCGGGCCGAAAAACTATCGATGTATATCGGCGGAATTTGCAGAAATCATTTGTCGATAAACTTTGCGATATCATCAATCCACCGGAAGCTGCATCCAATGCCAACAATAATAATGCAAATAGAAGTGAGGATGAAAAAACGGATATGATTAGTGCTGTTCGTGGCTTTTTGACAAGCCTGCGGACAGAAATCAAGTATGCTGCTGCCGCTTCTAAAGACCTGATGACGAAATATCATTTGCAGGATTTATACAGCAGGATTGGCGATGCGCTGGATGGCAAAAAATAACTCGCCGGGAAGAAGCGAAGACGGAAAGAGAAATAAAACCTTACCATCTCCCCGACTTACCGCCAGAAAATAACTCGCCGGGAAGAAACGAAGACGGGAAGAGAAATAAAACCTTACCGCCTTTCCGACTTACCGGCAGAAAATAATTAGCCGGGAAGAAAAGAAGACGGGA
>JAGQWM010000064.1 GCA_020437365.1 Chitinophagaceae bacterium
AAGGAGATTTGTTGGCATTTCACAATGCCGGGGCGTATGGTTTTGAAATGGCATCTAATTACAATGCCCGGTTCAAACCGGCAGAAGTGTTGATAGAAAATAATACAGCCCGGCTGATTCGCAAAAGAGATACCCTTGAAGATTTACTGAAAAATCAACTCTACTGATGACTGCTTTGTACCGTTATCGTTGTCGTCGTTTTTGAACTGATAGGAATATCCCCAAAAGATGATTTGGTAGTACCTGTC
Source organism: Chitinophagaceae bacterium (assembly GCA_020437365.1). Classification (GTDB taxonomy): domain Bacteria; phylum Bacteroidota; class Bacteroidia; order Chitinophagales; family Chitinophagaceae; genus JJ008. The sequence goes on from JAGQWM010000064.1 coordinate 249, forward strand.
GATTCTGTTGTACTGGTTTGTTCATTCAAAATATTTGTACTCCTGTCTAAAATTATTTTCCCGGTAATTGTATGCTGCAATCGTGTAGTCGTTTCGTTGCCCATCATTTCTGCTTTCGATACTGTATTCGCATTGGCAGTGAAGTCGATTACAATTGTAGAATCTGTAAATGATGTAAGTGTATAGTTTGAAGTTTTACTACCGCCATTTTCATCTATTGTAGTGGACCATTGACTGCCAATTGTTGAAATAGTATCCGGTAAAATTTTGAAGAAACTACCTTCGCCGGCTTGTGGTGGCTGTACCAATGCAGTGATTTCTTTCAGCATACCGGTTACAATAGACAATCTGCTATCCGTTTCATTCAATTTTACTTCTTTAGGAAAAGCCATTTTAACTTCCCCGTTAGGATTGATAATCATATCATATTTTTTGTCCAACATATCTTTAACGACAGGGCCGAAAAGGCCTTTCATGTCTTTTTCATTATCAGAGTTAAATTTTTGATGCAATCCCATTCCATCGGCCAGGAAATTTACTTTTTCTAATGTATGATGAAGCGTAATGTTTTCATCGGTGGCATTGGTCACAGTGTAAGAATGTAATGCGCCGGCTTCCACATCGAAATTGATTTTTCGTCCCATAGCTTCCTGCGCTACTGTTGTTTTCGATTGTAAATTAATTTCAAAAACCTGTCCTTGTTGAAAAGATAATTGGCCTGAAGTTGTTTGGGCAATACAAAAATGGGCTAAAAGCATAGAGCCGGCTATTGTCAAAAAATATTTTTTCATGTGTTCAATTAAAATTTGTTTGTTAAAAAGGAGTAGAAACTGTGGCAAAACTAATTGACCACAGGTTGCTGAATTGTACGCAAATTTGACGATTCTCCGGCATTTTCGTTGCAGAATGCATATTTTTTTTGAAGAGTAATTTTTTCACAGCCTCATTTTTATTGAAACGAATATCTTACATTTAAATTCTTAATCACATAAAATGTACGACTATGCCGATTCGAATGACCGATGATCCAAATGATCCCAATCAAAACTATGATGATGATAGCGGAGGTGGCAGAAGGCCGGGTTTTCCGGGTGGAGGCGGTGGCCTTTTATCCTTTTTACCATTATTGTTGAAACTATTCAGAGGGAAAGGAATCATTGCCTTGCTTGTCATTGCTGCAGGGGCTTTTTTTCTTTTTAAAAGTGGGAATTGCAATGTGGCACAAGCTGTCCAAAAATTTTCAAAAAGCGGGTACAGTTTTAATAAAAATGAATTTAATAAAGCCTCTATCTATGAAGGATTGGAAGATGATGCAGGTAAGAATCCCTTACCGGAAGCCGTTTCCTTATTAAGATTTGCTCCGGACAGAAAAAACCAGGGAAGCCAGGGAAGTTGTGTGGCCTGGAGTTGTGCTTATGCTTCGCAAACCATTTTAACAGCGGCCGCCACCGGTGCCGACCCCAATCAAATAGAATTCAGTCCTTCCTATTTATACAATCAAATAAAATTAGAAGGTTGCCAGGGTTCCTATATCCAACGAGCCATGGAATCTATGCAAAAAAATGGCGGCGTTCCACTCAACGATTACCCTTATAATGACCAGGATTGTGACCGACAACCCACTTCTTCCGATATTTCACTCGGCAGGCAAAATGTAATTCATGGATTTACCCGCATTACCAATGGCGATAACATAAATGAAATCAGCATTCGGGGAATCAAAGAACACCTGGCCAAAAATGCACCCGTGGCTATCGGCATGATGGTAGGTCAGAGTTTTATGCAGGATATGATGGGCCGTGAACTTTGGACGCCGCAAGGCCTCGATGAAAGCCAAGTGGGAATGGGCGGCCATTGTATGAGTGTCATCGGTTACGACGATAGAAAATTTGGCGGTGCTTTTCAGATTATGAATAGCTGGGGCCCGGAATGGGGCAAAAATGGTATTGCCTGGGTACGGTACGGCGATTTCAAACGCTATGTCAGAGAAGCGTACGGTATCGATCCATTACCCAAAAGAAGTAATGTTGCCAATATCCCGCTGGAATGTTCAATCGGACTAGTTGATAATGCCACGAAAAAAAATATTCCATTGAAATTGGCCGGTAATAATGTTTTTCAAACTGCTTCGCCCATTGCCATCGGTACACGGTTTAAAATGTCGATACAAAATGCTACCGAATGTTACATTTATGTTTTTGGTATGGAAACAGATAATTCGAGTTATGTATTGTTTCCGTATATGCAACCCGGCGCTTCGGTTTCTAAGTACTCGCCATATTGTGGCATTACCGGTTATCGTTTGTTTCCCAATGGACAATCAATGGAAGCTGATACGATTGGCAACCGTGATTTTATTGCCATCGTCGTGAGTAAAGATGAATTGGATTATACGGCAATCAATAATGCTATTAGTAATAGTCCGCAAACAAATTATTATAATAAAGTCAATGATGCACTACGCAATATTTTAATTCCATCCGCCAGGTATAATACAACTTCAGATGGAGGTATTTATTTTAAAGTGGATGCCAATACCAATAAAGCTGTTGCTTGCATCGTTGCAATTGATAAACAATAACGAATTATGAAAAAAATAAACGTATTGCTCCTTGGTTTTTTTATTTCTGTTTCCTGCCTGGCGCAGGACATGAAGACTTTTCATTTGTACAATCCGGAAGCAGATGCTAAAAAAGAAATAGCGGCTGTGGTAAAAGAGGCTAAACAAAATGGCAAACATGTTTTTATTCAAGTGGGAGGCAATTGGTGTATCTGGTGTGCCCGTTTCAATGATTTTATTACAAAAGATAAAACGATTGATTCGCTGGTACAAAAGAATTATGTTGTGTATCATTTAAATTTCAGCAAGGAAAATATGAATGATGAAGTATTGGCAAAATATGCTTTTCCACAAAGGTTCGGCTTCCCGGTATTTTTAATTTTGAATGATGAAGGACAATTAATTCATACACAAAATTCTGCCTACCTCGAAGAAGGAAAAGGGTATAATAAAAATAAGGTCATCGAATTTTTATACAACTGGAGTCCTGCTGCCTTGGATCCGGCAACATATAAACACTAAATGAATCCACATACTGCATCTTTTCTACAGTTGGTGAAGAATCGTTTTCGGTTCCATTTGTTTTTATTCTATAAACTGCCGGCTGCCTATTTTTCCGGCGTAAGGGTAAGAGAAATCAATGAAGAAAAATGTGTGACTTCAGTTCCTTATAAATGGCTGTCGCAAAATCCATTTCGTTCTACCTATTTTGCCTGCCTGGCAATGGCTGCTGAAATGAGTACCGGCGTTTTGGCAATGGCAACTGTTTATAAATCGAACCCGCCGGTTTCGTTATTGGTGGTCAACCTGGAAGCAAGTTTTTCAAAAAAAGCAACTGAAAGAACTTTTTTCACTTGCGAACAGGGAAGAGATTTCGAACAGGCAGTAGCCAGGGCAATAAACACCGGTGAAGCACAAACCGTCAAAACTACGTCGGTAGGAAAAAATAAAAACGGAGAAGAAATAGCAAAGTTTTTTATTACCTGGTCATTCAAAGTAAAAACTAAAAAGTAAAAAAGAATAATATTGATTCATTGTAAAGTAAAAAGAAAATGAAAATAGCGTTTCATGGTGCGGCTCGCACTGTTACAGGTTCAAAACATTTAATTACCCTTAAAAATGGTACAAAAATTTTATTGGACTGCGGCATGTTTCAAGGCATGGGCAAAGAAACAATCGAATTGAATAATAATCTCGGATTTGATGCATCTGAAGTGGATGTAATGGTATTATCTCATGCACATATTGACCACAGTGGGTTGATACCTAAATTAGTGAAAGAAGGTTTCAGCGGTAAAATATATTGTACACCGGCGACCAAAGAATTAGCCGCAGTTTTATTGGAAGATTCTGCCGGTATCCAGGAAAATGACGTAAAATATGTCAACAAAAAAAGAGCCGAACAAGGCAAACCATATGTACAACCCTTATACACAACCGACGATGCTTTAAAATCGACCAAACACCTGACGCCTATCAATTATAATGAATGGACAATGATTGTGCCGGATGTGGAATTACTCTTTACTGATGCCGGACATATTATAGGCAGTGCTTGTGTGCATTTAAAAATTACCGAAAACGGTAAAACCGAAAGAGTAACTTTCAGTGGCGATGTAGGCCGTTACCGTGATATTATTTTGCGTTCGCCACAAGAATTTCCGCAGGCAGATTATATCATCATGGAATCTACGTATGGTAATAGTTTGCATGAAGTGCATTATACCACACCAGATCAACTGTTGGAATGGGTTGAAAAAATTTGTGTTCAACAAAAAGGTAAATTAATTATTCCGGCATTTAGTGTAGGCCGGACACAGGAAATTTTATTTACATTAAATCAATTGGATTTAGAAAAAAGGTTACCCAATGTTGATGTTTTTCTCGATAGCCCTTTGAGTATAAAAGTTACAGACATCATCAAGCAATATCCCAAATACTTTAATAAGACGATACAAAAAGTTCTGGAAAAAGACAGTGACCCATTTAAGTTTCCCGAATTGCGATATATACAATCTGTAGAGCAAAGTAAATTGTTAAACTATCGTAACGAACCTTGTGTCATTATTTCAGCCAGTGGCATGGCCGAAGCCGGAAGAGTAAAACATCATATCAGTAATAATGTTGAGAACAGCCGAAATGGCATATTGATGACAGGGTATTGCGAACCACATTCCCTCGGTGCAAGATTGCAATCCGGTGCTAAACAAGTCGGTATTTTTGGCGTAGAACATGAAGTCAATGCATCCGTTGGTGCCATTCGCAGTATGAGTGCCCATGGCGATTATAATGATTTATGCCAATGGTTGGCTTGCCAGGACCCGCGGCATGTGAAGAGATTATTTCTTGTACATGGTGAATATGATGTACAAAAAGATTTTGAACCTCGTTTAGTCAAAAAAGGATTTACCCATGTAGAAATTCCACCGTTGCATTTCGAAACAGGCTTATCATAAATTTCACATTTCATTTATAAACCCGGCACTATTTTTTCTGTTTATATTAGTGTACACCATCACCTCCTTAGCTTTTGAGAAGCGTTGTAATTCTTTTACAATTTAAAAAAAGGAGTTGTTATGAAAAATAAAATGAAAATCGGGAGCTTTATTACTGCCATTGTTTTTCTTTTGGCAGGATGCTCCTCCGCTACACATATTGAAAAAGACGATACTGTCAATCTGAAAGATTTTAAAACATTTACCTGGGTGGAAGCTACGAATCCATCGCATAAAGACAAGCCTATTAGTCTCGAAGAACAACAAATACGCAATGCTGTCAATAAAGAATTGACATCAGATATGGGATGGAAAGAAGTAAAACACCGCCCCGACGTATTGTTAAGTTATGATGTATTGGTAGAAAAAAGTTTTGACGAAAGTACCAATCCGGTTTACTCAAGGCCCTTTACCCGGTTATTTTATAATCCAAGAAGTAATCGTTTTTTCAGAGTGATTTATCCTTCGCAATTTGTAGGCTACGAAACAGATCGAAGGCCTGTAAAAGAAGGGACAATTACGTTGACCATGATAGATGCCCAAACCAATAAAACGGTTTGGCAGGGATGGACCACCGGTGAAGTCAACAGCAAAAATTTAACCGCAAAAGAAATTCAGCGGACTGTCAGGTCTATTTTCAGAAAAGCAGACCTGGCCAGCAATTAATTAGCGTAGGACGGTTCCGGACAAGCTTTAATACATAGTGAAAGCTTGAAAAATAAAAGCTCCGAAAGGAGCTTTTATCGTACGGGGAAGCAGACTTGAACTGCCGACCTCAGGGTTATGAATCCTGTGCTCTAACCAGCTGAGCTACCCCCGCAAATATCCCTCACAAGGTGCAGTGTTGAGGCGTGCAAAAATAGTTATTTAGCTGCAAAGATTGAAACTTATTTACCCTAAATTAGTAGCTCATTATGGTAAAAATCAGACTTGCTACACCGGCTGATGCTACTGCTATTCTGGCAATATATGCGCCGTACATCGAACAGACATCACTCACTTTTGAAATCGAAGTTCCTTCTGTAGATGCATTTGCCAATAGAATAAAAACTTATTTACAATCATGGCCCTGGCTGGTAAGCGAAGTGGATGGAAAAATTGTTGGGTATGCTTATGCTTCGCAATACAGGGAAAGAGTTGCCTACCAATGGAGCATCGAATGTTCGGTGTATGTAGATGAAGATTTTCACGGAACAGGAATAGCCAAAGCGTTATATACTTCCTTATTTGAAATTGTAAAGCGACAAGGCTTTAATAATATTTATGCTGTTATCAATTTACCCAACGACCAAAGTGTGGCTTTTCATGAAAAATGTGGGTTCCAATATTTTGCCACATACGAACAAGTCGGCTACAAATTAGGCCGATGGAAAAATGTAGGTTGGTGGCGATTAATAGTCAATGAATTTATAGACGAACCACCTGTCCCCGTTTTATTGAAAGATTTTAATAAAGATTTTTTGCCGGATTTATTCTTGCAAAAAGAAAAAGAAGTTCGCTTGTAAAACAAAAATTATCTACACTTTCACGGAAGATTGTTTTGTTTTCTTATTTGTTTCCACTCTTCCGGGATAAGTTTTCAATGCTTCTTCGAGACAATCCATGGCGGCGTTCAATGCATCTACATTGAGCACATAAGCCAGGCGAACTTCCTGTTTGCCCAAACCTTTAGTACCGTAAAAACCGGTAGCAGGAGCCAACATGACTGTTTGATTATTGAATGAAAAAGATTCAAGCAACCATTGGCAAAATTTATCGCAATCATCAATCGGTAATGAAGCGATAGCATAAAATGCGCCTCCGGGATTGGGACAAAAAACACCGGGCATGGTATTCAATCTTTCTATCATCAAATTACGACGGCGTAAATATTCTTTCTTCGGAGTGTCAAAATAATTATCCGGTAAATCCACAGCCGCTTCTCCCATAATTTGTGCTAGTCCCGGCGGACTCAATCGGGCTTGTGCAAATTTCATGGCCGTCTCATACACTGCTTTGTTTTTTGTTACAAATGCCCCCAACCGTGCTCCACAAGCACTGTATCTTTTAGAAATCGTATCCATTAATATAACATGTTCTTCCATTCCTGACAGGTGCATAGCACTGATATATTCTCCGTCGTAACAAAATTCACGGTACGCTTCATCGCTGAATAAATACAATCCATGTTTGATACAAATATTTTTCAACTCTTCCATTTCTTCCCGATTGTATAAATAACCGGTTGGATTATTCGGATTGCAAATGATAATGGCTTTGGTTTTATCCGTAATTACTTTTTCAAATGCTGCAATAGGAGGCAAGGCAAAACCATTTTCAATATGAGAAGTAATAGGCACCACTTTTACTTCAGCTGCACAGGCAAATCCATTGTAATTGGCATAAAATGGCTCAGGAATAATTACTTCATCGCCGGCATTCAGGCAAGAAAAAAAGCCGAATAAAATGGCTTCGCTGCCACCGGTTGTTACAATGATATCATTGGCCGATACCGAAATATTATTTTTTTTATAGTACGTCACCAGTTTTTGCCGATAACTTTCATTGCCGGCACTGTGGCTATACTCCAATGTAGTTATTTTTGAATGGCGAACGGCATCCATAATTGCCGGAGGCGTTGCAATATCCGGCTGGCCGATATTGAGGTGGTAAACTGTAATTCCTTTTTTGCGGGCTGCTTCTGCATAAGGCACTAATTTTCTGATAGGCGAAGCAGGCATTTTTTGTCCCCTGTTTGAAATAGTTAACATGCTACAAAGGTAAGCTTCGGCATGGTTATTTTAGGATAATTCTTTCAAACGGTAAGCCTGCAATGGCATAAAAAAACCTTCCCGTAAAACGAGAAGGTTTATCATTGATAAATTATTTTTTATTTATTATCATTCGTTTTTGCAGAATTGTCATCGCCTTTTTGTGCTTTATCTTTTTCGTATTTGGCATAATCGGCAGTTGACAATACGGTACCGGATATTTTTACATTTTTGGGTTTGTCGCAACCTGCTATTTGTACAAAAACATCTTTATGAAATGTAGATACAGCAGCAGCGTTATACGTTACTTTCAATTTGGCAGTAGCACCCGGCAATATTGGGTCAGTGATTTTTTCGGGTGTAGTACAACCGCAACTAGCCCAGGAATTTTGAACCACTACAGGCTTGTCGCTGATATTGGTAATTTCAAAATAATAGGATACCGGCACACTTTGCTTTATTTTTCCAAAATCATGCGATTCTACGTTGAATTTAATAACGTCGTCAACTTTGGTTTGTGCAAATACACTCAGTGTCAGTAAAAAAGCACCTGCGAATAAGATAATTTTTTTCATGATTGTTTAAATTTTTAAAAAGATTGTTTTTGTAAGAAACCAAGAGAGGTATTAGCCGGAGCAGAACCTACGGGAGCCTGCCAGACATTCCCTTTTATATTGATTATCTTTTTTTGATTTTTGTTATAAGAAATAGTTATGAATTTATCGAAATGTCCAACTGCCGCAGCATTGTATCCTACTTTTAGCAAAGCTGTAGCATTGGGGGCTATTGGTTCACGGCTCCATTCAGGTGTAGTACATCCACAAGAAGCTACTACATCGTCTAATTTCAAAGGCGTTTCTCCAATATTGGTCAGTTCAAAAATACAATAAACCGGCTTGCCTTGCGGAATATTGTCAAAATCATGCAGCGTAGTATTTACCTTCATAACTTCTGCCATTTTTTCAGCAGGTGTTGCAGTAGTTACGTTTTGAGCCGATAAGCCCGAAACCATTGCAAAAGTTAATATTGAAAATAAAAATTGTTTCATGAAATTTGGTAAGGAGACCAAAATTAGTAAACAGATGGCAAAAAACATAGTGGGGTTGCAGTTTAACAAACTAATTTTCTCCACTGCCAAACATTAAGGACTGCAAAATACTTATTTTTGCCACATGGAAAATGCCCCAACGACCAAGCATGCGGAGGACGCCAAACTTTCTTTCGATCGATTCCGGGAAGAAGTGTTGAAGGATTATGAAATTGCCTGTATCAGTCGGGAAACCAGCTTGTTAGGGCGAAAAGAAGTGTTGAGTGGCAAAGCCAAATTTGGCATTTTCGGCGATGGCAAAGAAGTAGCCCAAATTGCCATGGCCAAATTTTTCCAGCCCGGCGATTTTCGCAGCGGTTATTACAGAGATCAAACGTTTATGTTAGCTGCAGGCCTTGCCAATACCCGGCAAATGCTGGCACAATTATATGCCGACCCAAATATCGACCGGGAACCTTTTAGCGGCGGCCGGCAAATGAATAACCACTATGCTACCCCGTTCGTCAACGAAAATGGGGAATGGCTCTCACTAAAACAACATAAAAATATATCAAGTGATATAGCACCCACAGCAGGACAAATGCCGAGAGCTTACGGGTTGGCGTATGCCTCCAAAGCCTTTCGGCAAATTGAAGCATTACATCCCTACACAAATTTATCTGATAATGGCAATGAAGTTTGTTTTGCTACCATCGGCGATGCATCAACCAGCGAAGGCCATTTTTGGGAAACAATCAATGCTGCCGGCGTATCGCAAGTACCGTTAGCCGTTTTTGTCTGGGATGATGGCTATGGCATTTCCGTTCCCAAAAAAATACAAACTGTAAAATCTTCTGTTTCGGATGCACTCAAAGGCATGAAGAAAAAAGAAGATACCAACGGCATCTATATTTATAAAGTAAAAGGCTGGGATTATGCCGGAATGTGCGAAACCTTTGAAAAAGGAATTCGCCAGGCAAGAGAAGAACATACGCCGGTTTTATTTCACGTAGAAGAAATAACACAACCGCAAGGCCATTCCACTTCGGGTAGTCATGAACGTTATAAAACACCGGAGCGTTTGGAATGGGAGAGAGAATGGGATTGCATTCGCAAAATGAAAGAATGGATACTAGCCAATGCCCTGGCCGATGAAAACGAATTGGATGCAATTGCTGAAAAGGCAAAGCAACATGTAAAAGAAAGTAAAGACGAAGCCTGGCAAGCCTATACAAAACCTGTCAGGGAACAAATAACCAAAGCCACGGAATTGTTGCAGAATTTAGCAAATAGTTTGCCGCAACATGCAGATGCCATTAATAAACTGATGAACGAATTACAATCCATCAGGGATCCACTGCGCCGCGATGTTGTAAGTTGTTTGCATAAAGTATTGAACATAACCGGACCGTTAGATGAAACTTTCTGGACCAAAGATTTCTTAAAAGACCTGGAAAAAGAAGCTGTAGAATTATTTGATGCGCATTTATACAATGAAGGCCCTAAATCAGCATTGAAAGTAGAAACAGTAAAGGCTTCTTTTGGTGAGAATGCACCCATGAAAAATGGTTTTGAAATTTTAAATCAATATTTCGATCAGCTATTTGCTACTCATCCGAAAGTTGTCGCCTTTGGCGAAGATTTAGGTTTTATCGGCGATGTGAACCAGGGTTTCAGTGGCTTGCAGGAAAAATATGGTAATCAGCGCATATTCGATACTGGTATCCGTGAATTGAGCATCATGGGACAAGCAATAGGATTGGCTTTGCGTGGCCTTCGGCCCATTGCGGAAATTCAATACCTCGATTATTTATTATTCGGATTACAACCGCTCAGCGATGATGTTGCTACTTTGCATTACCGCACAGCCGGACAGCAAAGTTGCCCGGTCATCATTCGTACCCGTGGCCACCGTCTCGAAGGCATCTGGCATAGCGGTTCTCCAATGGGTGTTGTCATCAATGCATTGCGGGGCATGTACGTTTGTGTACCACGTAATATGACACAGGCAGTGGGCATGTACAATACTTTATTAAACAGCAACGATCCGGGATTAATCATTGAATGCCTGAATGGTTATCGCCTCAAAGAAAAATTACCGGAAAATTTATTGCAGTTTACGGTACCATTGGGTGTACCGGAAATTTTACAGGAAGGGGAAGATGTTACCATCGTTTCTTATGGTTCCACATTACGCATTATCGACGATGCAGTCAGTCAATTGAAAGCGAAAAATATCAGTTGCGAAATAATAGATGTACAAACTTTATTGCCTTTCGACCGGAATCATCTTATTTTGGAATCGCTGAAAAAAACCAACCGGATTGTTTTTATTGATGAAGACGTTCCCGGTGGTGCTGCGGCTTATATGTTCAATAAAGTGATGGAAGAACAAGGTGGTTACAAGTATCTTGATGTTTCGCCAAGAACCATTACCGGTAAAGCACATCGCCCGGCCTATGGCAGCGATGGCGATTATTTCAGCAAACCCAATGCCGAAGAAATTGTGTCCGTTATCTTGGATATGATGGCGGAATAATAGTTGCAGTTATACACACTCATCAGTTTTTACGGGCAAAATGTCGTATCTTATCCGCCAACATTATTTACTCACAAAATCAAACAACTATGCCAATTGTAAAAGTGATAGAAGTCATTGCTTCATCAGACAAAGGATTCGACGAGGCGGTACAGCAAGCCGTAGCCGATGCCTCAAAAACAGTAAAAAATATTGATTCCGTATGGGTCAAAGACATGAAAGGACATGTAAAAGACGGCAAAATATTTTCATACGGTGTTATATGTAAGATTTCTTTCCGTGTAGAAGATTAAAATTTTACCGATAATTTTTTGTTGTAATTTATTGCATCCCGTTCCGTAATTCGGAGTGGGATGCTGTATTTTTGAGGCCATGCCATCCCAGTTTTTATATATTATTGATATACTTGGCACCATAGCATTTGCTGTATCGGGCGCCTTCCTGGCCATGGACCGCAAGCTGGATATTTTTGGTGTGTTAGTTATTTCATTTACCACAGCCATTGGCGGCGGTACTTTGCGGGATATACTGATTGGAAATTTACCGGTCGGTTGGTTGCAAAATGATACGACAACCATTGTTATTTTTTGTACAGCTATTGTTTCTATTTTTTTTGCCAAACATTTAAAAAAATTATCTACAACTTTATTTTTATT
>JAGQWM010000065.1 GCA_020437365.1 Chitinophagaceae bacterium
GAAGAAAACTGGTTTCTCAACACACTGCTGAAAATCATTAAATAATTTCTATCATTTTGTACATTGCATTGCAAATTTCTTTCTCATTCGAATAAGTTATAATGAAAAAAAAGAAAACGTTGATATTGGGTGCTTCCGACAATCCGACAAGGTATAGTTTTCTTGCATTGCAACGGCTGAAAGGTGCCGGTCATCCGGTAGAAGGCATCGGCAAAAAAGATATGATAGTGGATGGTGTTGCCATTACAAAAAAGAAAAAAGATTTTAAAAATATAGACACCGTAACACTTTATCTCAATCCGGCACACCAACCGGAATATTACGATTATATATTTTCCTTACACCCCAATCGGATTATCTTCAATCCCGGTACAGAAAATCCTGAATTGAAAAGGCTTGCAGCCGAAAATGATATTCAAACCCTCGAAGCTTGTACCTTGGTTTTATTAAGCACCGGACAATTTTAATATCGTAAATCAACAAAGCACCCTTTAGCAACTTTACGATAGATACTGCGTACTACTTCTTTTTATTTCAAATTCGAGACTTTTTTTCTTGGATTCATTTAAAAAAATCGCAAATCTTGTAGCAGCGTACCAAATGAAAATGGTAATCCCTAACCAGGATTGCCCAACATCCAATCGTCCAATTAAAAAAAACAAAATGAAAAACCTTCGTTTATACGCAGTATGCGTAAGTATTCTATTCATGGGTGCACAAGCATTTGCACAAAATAATGTGACACCGCCACTCAATGAGCCAGATTACAACAAACCATTGTTATTCGCTCATCTGCCTTCTAAAATTGCTATCAACTTACAATACATTGATCCCTTGTTCAATGCACAAGTCGGCACTGTGGTAGATATGTCGTTCAGTGATAATGGTAGTTTCAGATTTGATGGTAAAGTAGTAACAGCCACGTCAAAACTGAATGGCAGTGTGCAGAAACTGATGATAAAATCCTCGAATTACAATGGGGCCAATTTTCTCATCACCAAAACTATTCGGACCGATGGTACAATTCAGTATCACGGTAGAATATTAAGTTTTAAATATGGCGATTTTTATGAATTGCAAAAAGATAAAACTGGTTATTATTTACAAAAAAAGAATTTCTATGACCTTGTAAATGAATAGCCACCCGTTTTTAATCCGATCCAATCCAGTACCAATTGAATAAAATTAAAATCCAACCTTGCAATGAAAAACTTTATACAAACCAGTTTATTGGGCGTGGCTATTTGTCTCGCTACAGTAACCAAAGCACAAGTACCGCTATTAAGCAGTAATCCTTCTTCAAATTCAGTTATTTATCTTGATTTTGATGGCCAAACTGTTGATGGCACATCCTGGAATACTGCCGGTCCTTTATTTCTAGATGCCGCTAATTTATCTACGGCAGATATAACAACAATCTTTGAGAGAGTGTCTGAAGATTACAGGCCTTTTAATGTAAATGTTACCACCGACTCTACCGTTTTTTGGGCCGGTAATAAAAACAGTAGGATGCGAGTCATCTTGACGCCAACACATGAATGGTATGGCAATTCCGGCGGCGTATCTTTTGTAGGCTCATTTACTTGGGGTGCTTATGACGACGAAACACCTTGCTTTGTTTTTAGCTCCCTGTTAGGAAATATTAAATACATAGCCGAGGCAGCATCTCACGAAGCCGGACATACGCTTGGCTTGTATCATCAGTCATTATATGATAATACATGTACAAAAATTTCAGAATACAACTCAGGTGTAGGAACCGGTGAAATAGCCTGGGCACCAATTATGGGTGTAGGTTATTATCGGAATATGACGCTTTGGAACAATGGTCCGAATCCTTATGGTTGCAGTAATTATCAAAATGACCTTGATGTTATTACCACAAGTAATGGCTTCACCTATCGCACCGACGATTATGCCAATAATTTTTCCGGCGCCGCCACCGCTACATTTACCAATAATATTTTTAACATCAATGGAATTATTGAGGAGAATACAGACGCCGATTATTTTAAATTTATTCAACCGGCATTTGGAAGGTTTCAGTTGAATGCCGTTCCTTATAATGTAGGTGCTAGCAATGCCGGTTCTGACCTGGACTTGCAAGTTAGTTTATATAACAGTGCACATACATTGATTGATACTTACAACCCCGGTAATTTATTAAGTTCCGTTATCGATACAGCTTTATTGGCCGGAACGTATTACTTAAAAGTAGAAGGTGAAGGGAATATTTATGCACCCAACTACGCCAGTTTAGGTTCTTATTCTCTGACCGGTAAATTCAATTCAAACCCAACTTTACCTTTACGCAGGTTAGAATTGACAGGTGCATTAATCAATGACAATCATAAACTTTCATGGATTATTGATGCAGACGAAGCAGTCGTAAGCCAGGTTTTGGAAATAGCTATTGACGGCAGACATTTTTCACATGTTACAACGCCGGCAACAACTGACAGGCAGTTTATGTACAAACCTTACGTTAGCACTGCTGCACAGTACCGCCTGAATGTAACTTTTGACAATGGCAAACAATACTATTCAAATATTGTAACACTCCAGGGAACAGGTGCAGTCGTAAAACCAAGGCTCGTCAGAAATGTTGTTGACAACGGGCTGTTAAGTGTCAATAGTCCCGGCGAGTATCAATATCGTATCATGGATATGAATGGACATGTTGTCAACCGGGGGCAGATCAATATCGGTCTGAATACAATTTCAATGCCTGCTATTGCCGGTGGAATGTATATGATAGAATATACTAACGGCATGGCTCACTGGATAGAAAAATTTGTTCGTCAATAAAGAATTTTAGTGCCCGAAAGGGTGTTTTAATCCGTGCCCTCTTGTATTTTAAAGGTTTTCCTGTAAATTGGGAAAACCTTTTTAATTATGCTTTGGAGAAAATTTAATGGCGACCCTATCGAATTACCTATTTTGCAGGCAGTTGAAAATGCTATCAAAAGAGAATCCGCTAAGGGATTTCGCCTGAAAGTATGTATTGGTACAGATTCTCAAGTAAAAGGAAAAGACACTGAATTTGCTACAGTTATTGTATTTCTTCGGGAAGGCCACGGTGGTTTTATGTTTATTCACAATGAAAAATCCAACCATCAGTTTTCAATTAAAGAAAGAATGCTGACCGAAGTGGCCAAAAGCATTGAAATTGCTTATGAATTGTGCCATCTTTTTACTGAGTACGATATCGACATGGAAGTACATGCCGATATCAATACCAATCCACAATTTAAAAGTAATGATGCGCTGAAAGAAGCCATGGGCTATATTCTCGGAATGGGCTTTGCCTTCAAAGCCAAACCGGAAGCTTTTGCCAGTAGTAGCTGTGCCAATAAAGTGGTCAATTAAAAAATAAAAATGCGGCTGTTGTGGTGCGAATAAAATGTTTATTTACCGGCAGCCTTTTTTTTGCGGCTCAATCCAACAACCAAAAGGATTAAAAAACCCACGCCAATCGCAATACGGATGATGGCCGATTTCTTTTGCTTTTCCCTTCTCTTTTTTTGCAAGTCAGTTATATACTGCATATTCCGATCCATGTCAATGCCGGTTTGTTGTTCCTGCCTGTTTATAATTCGGTTGGTTAAGCTATCAGTAATGGCTTTTGTTTTCTTCGTCAGAGAATCAATACTGTTTTTCAAATCTGGAGCAGCCGTGTCTTTTTGTTGAGCAAAAGCGGATATAGAAATTACCAGCAAACCAAATAAAAATATTCTTTTCATTGAGTTCAAATATTGCTAAAAATTCAATTATTTATGTCGGGGAGAAAAATTTTTTACCGGTAAAATTTTGATTTGTTTTTCAGCTAAAAGCCGGACAGCAGGTTGTGCCGCCATAGAAGTAATGCCCTGTTCCATTTTTTTCGAATCTTCCTGGGCCAGTGAGAATGTAATCAATACCATCACAAACAGTACAATTACAATATTTCTTTCAATCAGTCTTTTTTTCATAAACAGTCAAATCGGCTGCAAAATAAGCATTTATCTCAAATTTTATAGTCCTTTCGGCCATGTATATCCTATAATTTTGAAAAACTTTCGTTTAATGCACCTATATAATCCAATAATTCTTTGCGTCCGGTAGCTTTTACTGCTGAAGTAATGAAATAAGGAGGCAGAATTTCCCAGGTTTTCTTTAATTCTTTTATAAATAAGTCCACATTTTCAGCAGTGATTTCATCTTTATTCTTATCCGCTTTAGTAAAAACAATGACAAAAGGCACTTGCCATTCTCCCAGTTGATTGATAAATAAAAGGTCAATTTTTTGTGGTGTATGCCGGCTATCTATTAACACAAATAAATTGCCGAGATTTTCCCTCAAGCGGATATAAGATTCAATCATATTCGACCAGTTGTTCCTGGCTTTTTGCGAAACGGTAGCATAACCATAACCGGGTAAATCGACAAGATACCAATGCTGTTTGTTCTTCGAAATAATTTCAAAATGATTGATGAGTTGTGTTTTGCCCGGTTTGCCGGAAGTTCGGGCCAGGTTATTTTTTCCAGTCAGCATATTTATCAATGAACTTTTGCCCACATTGCTCCTGCCGATAAATGCATATTCAGCTTTATCAGGTGGCGGACATTGCTTATGTGTGGCACTGCTGATCAGGTATTGCGCATCAATAATTTCCATGAATGTTGCAAGATAACTTTTATACAAGGAATGAAATAAAACTTGTACAATACAAATAACAGTGCTTTTTTTATTATCCAATTTTGCCAAGCAACAATATCTATTGAATACAAAAAATACAAGAGCAAGTAAGTACCTTTGCCGCCCATGTCAAAGCCATTGCCACACGACCATATTGTCCCTTTTAAAGATTCAGCAAAAGGAAAAAAGGAACAGATGGCGGAAATGTTTAACCGGATTGCACCAAAATATGATGCCACCAACCGAACATTATCTGCCCGCACCGATATTGGCTGGCGCAAAAAAGCAATTCGATTGTTACAAAAAAAGGCACCACAAAATATTCTGGACGTGGCTACCGGCACAGCCGACATGGCTATTCTGACCCATAAAATTTTGCACCCGGAAAAAATAACCGGTATCGATATTTCGGAGGAAATGCTGGCCGTAGGCCGAAAAAAGCTTGAAAAAGAAGGACTTAGCGAAAAAATTCAACTGTTTCAAAGCGATGCCGAAACAATAAATTTTGCTTCAAATACGTTTGATGCGGTAATGGTAGCTTTTGGTGTGCGGAACTTTGAAAACTTAGAAAAAGGCCTTCAGGAAATGTATCGGGTATTGCAGCCCGGTGGCCGGTTAATAGTGCTTGAATTTTCAAAACCCCGGCGATCTATTGTAAAACATCTTTACCGTTTTTACATGAATATGGTTGCACCGCGGGTAGCCCGGTGGTATAAAAAAAATAAAGAAGCCTATCAATATTTGAATCATTCGTCCATTGCATTTCCAGATCGCCAAGCATTTACTGACATTTTAAATAAAACTGGATATACCGAAACGGAATATCAACCACTTAGTTTAGGAATATGTTGCATTTACTCCGGAAAAAAACCTGCCTGAAAAAAGCCGGCTTCTTGTATCTGTTAGCTCTTGCGATGCTTTATTCTGATTTCGCGGTGGCACAATACAGTAATTATACAAGTGCCGATTTGAATATGCCCGACCACGATGCCAAGCCTTATTATTTTGGCATGACTATCGGAATCAGTTCGGCCAGGTTTCAAACGGAATTGCATCCCCGGTTTTTGGAAGACGATAGTGTGTTTGTAGCCGAGCCTACCAATTCAGGCGGATTTGCTTTAGGGCTTTCTGCCACGGCCCGCATTTCTGATCGGTTTCAATTACGTTTCAATCCGCAATTACTTTTTATCGACAGAAGTATTTTCTACCATTTGAAACACCCCGACCTCGATGGATTGACAGAAGTAACAAAAAATGTAGAATCTGTCATCGTCAGTTTCCCATTTCAAATAAAATTCCAAAGCGATAGAATTGGCAATTTCAGGGTTTATACTTTGGCCGGTTTCAAAGCCGATATTGATATGGCGAGTAATGCCCGTGCCAAGAAAGCTGAAGAACTTGTCAAAATAAAAAGATATGATTACGGCCCTGAATTCGGCATCGGGTTTAATTTTTTCTTCAACAGCTTTATTTTTTCTCCCGAAATAAAAATCACGAATGGCCTGAATAATATTCATGCCCGTGATGAAAACCTACGCTTCTCCAGTGTCTTCGATCGGATTCGTTCCAAGATGATTGTTTTCAGTATTCACCTCGAAGGTTAATTTCATTTATATTCGAGGAATGAACCTTCCGCTTTTGCTAGAAAATAAGCTTCCGCTTAAAAGCAAAAAGATATTTGCAATAATTATTATTGCTTTCCTCATTTTCACTTCCTTTATGACTGCCACAGATGGCGGCGATTTTGATACCTATTTAGACGCTTCGCAAAAACTACAAGCCGGTTTTAATATTTATGCACCGCCTTTCATCAAAGGTTTACAATATTATTATAGCCCGTTTTTTGCATGGATTTTAACGCCATTCAATAATCATTTTTTCCTGACAGAAGTTTGTTGGTCTATTTTATCTTATCTATTTCTTGGAAGGGCTTTATTTTTATTATTCAATTTTTTCGACAGTACTGTCCTCTCAACAAAACGGCAACTTTTATGGATTTCCGCAACGGTTTTTATGGCGTTGCAATTTATCCTTTATGAAGTCTCGGTCATCCAGGTTACCTTTTTTCTACTGTGGGCCATATTTGAATCCTTGCATCAAATTTTAAACGGACGACAATGGCTCGGTGGTTTTATTTTGGGATTGGCCATTGCCATCAAATTAATGCCTATAGTTCTTTTACCTTATTTGTTTTACAGAGGTTATTTTAAATCTTTATTGTCTGTTGTATTGTCTATTCTAATTTTATTGCTTTTACCATCCATCACTATCGGATTCCATTTCAATTATTATTTATTATCCGCATGGTGGCAAATTATCAATCCGCAACATAGCGTCAATGTATTCGAAACCGGTATAGGCCCGCACAGCCTGACCGCTTTGCTGCCTGTTTACCTGACGCCCACTTCCGGTGAATTACCATTTAAAAGAAATTTGTTTAACCTGAATCATGAAACTGTACAACTTATTATTAATATGGTACGATTTGTTTTATTGGGTATTTCATTACGCTATCTCAAATCGAAACCATTTACTAAAGAAACGAACCGGCTTAAATCTATCTGGGAAATTTCATTTTTTATTTTGCTCATTCCATTGCTACTGCCACATCAACAGAAATATGATTTCATATTGGCCATCCCAATGATTTGTTATTTACTTTATTATTTCATGGCCATGTATCAACAAAACATAAGCAATTATGCTCGTTTTATTTTCGCTGTATTTATACTGAGTATGATTTTCTTTTCTCCGGTATATGGCTCCAGTATTATTGGCAAATTTTTGTTCGTCTTTACACAACATTACAGGGTGCTTACCATTAGCACCTTACTGCTGATACCTATTTCATTGTATTGCAGTCCGGATAAAATTCAATCATGAATGAAAAAGGATGCTTAGAAAACAAACTCTCGTCGATACATATTCCATCGAACACCAAAAGTAATGACGGATGTTTTTTCTTGCATGATGGGTGGCGTAATGGTTTTTAGGTTGCGTACGACGGCCGATAAATCAATAAACAAATTTTCTTTGATTTCGTAAGATACTAACACCGAACCATACACGACATTTGTTTTCCAGCCGCTCCCAATTTTATAACCGAATTCTCCCTGCCGTGGCGGATCCACATTCGGCAGAAAGATATTGCTGCCAAAACTCCGGCTGCTGCTGTCTCTCCCCTGTTGATAATACATGAGCTTGGCTACTACCATCCATTTAGGAGCAGGTTGATAACGGGCAATGCCAATATATTCCTGGAAGTTGGCCATCAAAGGATGTGCCAGCGGTTGATTGTAATGTGTGTAATTGGCTACCGAATCGAAATGCGAATAAGTAAACGGACGAACACGGTTATGCTCAATTTGCAAATCGAGATTGTTGATACCAAATGCATCTATGTATTTAGCACCGAGCTGAATGCCCCATTTATTGGCCCACCAGCCGCGGTTCTTTTTAATCTCCGACAATTTGAATTCATCCAATGAAAATTGCCCATAGACCTGAAATTTTTTAGCAATATTAGCCTTGGCATCCAAACCGACAATGGAGTTATCGAAACTACCATTTTGCTGTTCAATAGAACGATAAAATATAATGGGATTCAAATAACCAAAATCAAACCTGTTGGTACGGCCAAAAATCACACCTTCAAATAAACCGATATTCAACCATTTGGTAACGTTCATATCGAGATGATGAATGGCGGCATATTTTTTCCCGATTAAACGGTCGCCGGTTTTATTATCTGCATTTTGCAGTTCCATAAACAGGTTCTGGTAATTGAATTTCCAAATCCGGGTATTTAATTTCAGGAAAAGAGAATTATTACCAAAATCACTCAGGAATAAACTCCTGAAACCATTGCCGATAAAATTTTTATCATATCCGAAAGTAACGCCAATGTATTTGGTCACATTGAATGTAAAATATCCACGGGCATCAAAATAATCGGTACCACCTGCTGCTTTGAAATTTTTATAGTAACCGGCGCCAGGCACCGCTTTGCGCATACTGATAAATTGCTGTACATATTTGGGAGCTCTTTCCTGGTTGTCGGTCAGGTAAGTATAAAAACCAATCTTGTTGGCAATTTTTCCCCGCAGGGTAACGCCTCTTGTATTGAGAAAAAGTTTATCGCTATTATTTTGTTCTTTCGAAATTGTGTACTGCACCACAGGATTAATGACCAGATCAAAATCTTTGGCATGTACTTCAAACAAATTGGCCGGAGTGGCATAAAAGTGTTTAATGAATTTTCTTTTCGATTTATACTTGAAACGGTTGGCTTCAGGTACATATTCCAGGTTGTTCATATACAGGCGGTCAATATTATACCGGTCAACTTTAGATAAATGAATCCCCGGCTTTTGCAAATAATAATTGACGGCTTCCACCACATGCTGCCTTGTGAAAGGCTTGGTTTTAGAAAAATTAAACATTGAGTCCGTCCCACTTTTTATTTCCAATCTTTCCATTAAAATATTGGCTTTATCGCCTTGCGGCAAAAAAGTACTCTGAGAAAAACAAAAAATTGAAAGCAAGAGAAGGGCAAGACTTAGCAGGGTTTGTTTAAATTGCATGGGTATTGGCTTTAGTCTGAATTTCATAAAACAAGATATGCAAAAATACCTGATAAAGAATACAAAGATTGTAAATGAAGGGCAAATTATTAATTCAGATGTGTTGATAACAAATGGGCGCATCGAAAAAATAGCTCCGGCGATTTCTTCTCCACCAGGCCAATGTATGGAAATAGATGGCGAAGGCAAGCATTTATTTCCCGGCTGTATCGATGACCAGGTTCATTTCCGTGAGCCGGGATTGACACATAAAGCCTGTATTTACACTGAGGCCAAAGCAGCAGTTGCTGGCGGTGTCACCAGTTTTATGGAAATGCCCAATACGATTCCTAATGCACTGACACAGGAATTGTTGGAAGATAAATATGACATAGGTGCCCGGACTTCTTTGGCCAATTATTCTTTTTTTATGGGTACCGGCAATGATAATGCCGTTGAAGTATTGAAAACAAATGACCGTAAAAAAGATATTTGCGGCATAAAAATATTTATGGGTGCCAGCACCGGCAATATGTTGGTGAATAATCCCAATACATTAGATAAGATTTTCAGGGAAAGTGAAGTGTTGATTGCTACACATTGTGAAGATGAAAATGTAATTCGTGAGAATAAATTGAAATTAAAAAAAACGGATGATGCACTGACTGCCGAAGATCATCCCATCATCAGGAATGAAGAAGCTTGTTATGCTTCCTCATTATATGCCATACAGATTGCCAAAAAATATAACACCCGATTGCATATTCTACATATTACAACGGAAAAAGAATTGCAACTGTTTACCAATTTAATACCGTTGAAAGAAAAACGCATCACTGCCGAAGTCTGTGTACATCATTTGCATTTTACCAGCGATGATTATGCGAAATTGGGCAACTTGATAAAATGCAATCCAGCTATCAAAGCACCATACAACCGGGCAGCTCTTTGGAATGCATTGCTCGACAACCGCCTCGATGTAATCGCCACCGACCATGCGCCACATACCTGGCAGGAAAAAAATGTTCCCTACGTTCAGGCACCCAACGGATTGCCATTGGTGCAGCATCCGCTACTTTTATTATTGCATTATTATACAAAAGGAAAAATAAGTTTAGAAAAAATTGCAGAAAAAACAAGCCATGCCGTTGCCGATTGTTTTCAAATCAATGAAAGAGGATATATTCGTGAAGGGTATTTTGCTGATATTGTTTTAGTCGATTTAGCACAAAAAACAAAAGTTACAAAAGACAATTTATTGTATAAATGCGGTTGGAGCCCCTTGGAAAATATGGAATTTCCCGCTGCCATCACTCATAGTTTTGTTAACGGGCACTTGGCGTATGCCTATGGAAAATTTGATGAATCACAAAAAGGACAACGACTGCGATTTAACAGAGATTAGTACTATGCAAATTGACAATACTTCATTCAATGATATTTCCATCTTTCACCAGGAAGAAGAATCATCTATTTTTCATAAACTCAATTTTACCCGAACCATTGGTGGCAAAGCCTGGCTCTATAAATTTTTTAGTGAGCCACACGATTCGATAGAAAAAATTCTGGGCACACAAAAAGTCATCCGCACTTTTATGGAACATGTGGATGACTGGCCCACTGAAATTAGTAATGGAACGATGTTGGTCATGGATAAATTTCTCGATTATCCACTCGACCCGATTAGTGAATCGCCTGCTTCTTTGAATAATCTTTTTTATAAATGGCTGCATCGTGAAGATTACGCTATGTTGAAATATTCCGTTGCACATTTTGGCGATTTTTACAGGGGTTTGAAAAAAATTACAGCCTTATTAAGCGAATTGGATTTGCCGGCCAATATCCAAATTTATATCGACCGCATCAACAGTATTATACGACATGAACCGCTATCCAAACTTGCCGATACAGACAAAAAAGAAAAATTTTCAAAGCGGCAGAATTTATATTTTGGTTTTCATTTGCGCAATCGATACAAAACCAACACTCTCGAATTAATAGAAATTTACAGTCGCCTCGATGCCTGGTATTCGATGGCTGTAGCAGTAAAAACGCATCAACTTTCCTTTCCAAAATTTGTAGCACAAGAAACTCCCTTAGTGGAAGCCGAAGGTTTATACCATCTCTTGCTACCGGAACCGGTTCCTTATAATTTACAAATGAATCCGGCGCATAATTTTCTTTTCCTCACCGGCGCCAATATGGCGGGTAAAAGTACTTTGATAAAGGCTGTTGGCTCGGCTGTTTTTCTGGCACATATCGGCATGGGCGTGCCGGCCAAAAATATGCAATTGACTTTGTTCGATGGTTTGCTCAGCAATATAAATGTCGTAGATAATATTGCCAAAGGCGAAAGTTTTTTCTACAATGAAGTACAAAGAATAAAAAACACCATTGAAAAAATAAATGACGGTAAAAAATGGCTCGTTCTGATTGATGAATTATTCAAAGGCACCAATGTACAAGACGCCATGAAATGCTCACTGGCCGTTATCAAAGGATTATTGAAAATCAAAAATTCACTTTTTATCTTGTCCACACATTTATATGAAATAGGAAATGAGCTACAAACATTTCCGCATATTTCATTCCGTTATTTTGAAACGGATGTAAAAAATGAGCAATTGGAATTCAGTTACCAATTGAAAGAAGGTATCAGTAAAGACAGAATCGGCTATGTGATTTTAAAAAGAGAAAAAGTGGTGGAAATGCTTGATAAATTATAGCAATAAACCCAAAAGAATTCAAAAAATAATCTTTTCTAATTTCTGCTCCCGAAAAATTATTTAATTTCAGGTTTCGGGCAATATTCATTTATAAACAGAACCAATGAAAAAATACATTTTGGGGCTTTGCACCTTCTTCATTTTCGGCATTACGACTGCACAAAACAATATTGATATTTTACACTATCGTTTTTCCATTCACCTCAACGATCAGAATGACACGATTGTAGGC
>JAGQWM010000066.1 GCA_020437365.1 Chitinophagaceae bacterium
AGGCGAACACTTGAGTGTTGACAATATGAATAAAGCCATCGAACTGGTAAGTGAAGAACTCAATGTCAGCATTCCCGAATTTACTGTGGCCGGTATTCCCTACGGTTCTTTTTTTGCACACCGTTGGTACATTGCTACCGATGATGCAGTCAATGCTGCACAATTAAAAGAAGGAATTGATAAACATCTACGAAAATTAAATGATGATTATGCTACTGAAAGAGACAGTGCTTTAAAAGAAATTTTTATCGAGGTAATGACGGAAGATAAATTCATGAAATTTTTAGAACTGAAAGGCAAACTGGGAAGCCAACATAAATTTCCAAGAGTGATGAAAGGAAAAATGCTGGATGAATGGGAGAAATATTTGAAAGAAGGAAACCTTTAAAAAATAAAGCATTGTGAAATGCAATCCTTAGTTGTTCGTTGTTATGATAGAAGCCGTTTTAAAAGGACTGGGTTTTGGTTTACTGCTGAGTCTTGCAGTCGGGCCTGTTTTGTTTTCTGTTATCAAACAAAGTCTGAATAATGGCCATCGCGGTGGTTTTGCTTTTGCGATTGGTGTGTTATTAAGCGATGTTACCTTATTGTTAATCAGCAATGTATTTACAGGTATTTTTAAAAGTTTAGAAGCCCATAAAAATTTCATTGGGATAGCCGGATGTGTTTTCCTAGTTACGATGGGTATTTATTTTCTTTTCTTTAAAAAAGTAAAAGTGAATGAAGAAGGGCAACAAGTGGTAAAAATCAGGAAAAGGGATTTTGCAAAAATTTCTCTTTCCGGCTATTTGATGAACACATTAAATCCCGGTGCATTTTTATTTTGGATTACAACTTCAACTGCCGTGATTACACATACGATAAACGAAAGAATCGTTATTTTTTCTACTTGTTTATTATTTATGTTTAGTGCCGATATTTGCAAAATTTTATTGGCAGGAAAAATCAGGAACCGCCTTACACCGCATAATATTCATATCATTAATCGTATCAATGGTATTATTTTAATCATCTTCGGCATTGCCTTAATCTGGGGATTATTATTCTATGGAAAAAAATTATAAAAATCCATCAAAACGAAAAAAAATACTGCGTAAACTCTGGAAATGGAGTAAGCGTATTTTTATATGGCTGTTTATTTTTCAGCTCTGTTATATTATTGCATTGAAATGGATTAATCCGCCGATTACGATAACGCAATTGGCGAGTTGGGTAAGTGGTCATGGCTTGCATAGAGATTTTGTAAAGAAGAAAAATATTTCACCCAACGTAAGGTTAGCAGTTATGGCTTCTGAAGACCAGCTTTATCCCGATCATAATGGTTTCGATTGGCAGAGTATTCAAAAAGCCATGCAATTCAATGAAAAACATAAAAACAGGATAAGAGGCGGCAGCACCATTAGCCAACAAACCGCCAAAAACATTTTTCTCTGGCAGGGCCGTTCCTGGATTCGCAAAGGATTGGAAATGTATTTTACATTTATGATTGAAAAAATCTGGGGCAAAAAAAGAATTCTTGAATTATACCTGAACGAAATAGAAACGGGCAAAGGGATTTTCGGCATTGAAGCAGCAGCCCAAAAATATTTTCATAAACCGGCCGCCCAACTTTCAAAAACTGAAGCCGCTACCATTGCTGCTTTATTACCTAACCCCAAAATTTATGGTGCCAATATTCAATCGGCATTTATAAAAAGAAGAACACAGCAAATAGTTCGGCAAATGCAAAATATAGAAACCGATGAGGATATAAAAAATCTGGTTGACTAATTTTTCACTGGATAAAATTCTTCAACAGCCCGGATGGCATTTTGCAATCTTTCTTCAGATTTTCCTGAAATGATTTGCCAGGGAACCGATTGGTTGACGAGCAAATCTTTATATATTTTAAAAAGCTTTTGCCGGAATACAAGGTCCGGATATTCTCTTAATTCATCTTTTACCCAAGGTAAATCGGTATTACAAAGCAAATACAAATCATATTTTCTGTTGATGATTTGTTGTAATACAAAAGGATGACATTTTCCAAAAACGACTTCACACCAAACTTTCATGACATACATATCTGTATCAATGAATAAAAATTGATGTTTCGATTCTGTTTTGGCAGTGTAGTCATCTTCTAATTGTAATTGACCTTTGGCGATCGTTAGTAAATCTTCATAAGAATAATCAGTGCCGTGTTGCAGTAAATATTCACGGGCATATTCGGGGCACCATTTTGTTTGGTAATGTGCTGCCAGTTGTTCGCACAAAGTACTTTTACCGGTACTCTCCGGACCGATGATGACAATTTTTTTAATCGGATGATGTTGCTTGTCTGACATGGTATTACAATGAAAAAACCAATTTAGCCAATCGATTTTTAGTACTTTTACTTTTTACCAAAGTTAGAGATTCATTATGACGGTACAAACCATGCGCAATATAGATAAATGGTTCGGTGCTCCGCTTTGTTTTTTACTGAGTCCTGTCAGTTGGTTATCAGATTTTTTGCGAGGTGCCAAAAGAAAAAAGCCCGATGTAAGCAATACTTTGTTTATTGAATTATCAGAAATGGGAAGTGCTTTGATTGCCGACCCGGCCATGCGAAAATTAAAAGCTAACGCTGATGCACAATTGTTTTTTGTCATTTTCAAAAAAAACTATAAAAGCCTCGAAATTTTAAAAACAATTGACGAAAAAAATGTTTTTAAAATGAATGCCGATAATTTCTTTTCTCTGGTAAAAGATATATTTCGGTTCATGGCCTGGACAAGAAAAAACAAAATATCAACCGTCATTGACATTGAATTGTTTTCAAGATTTACGGCCTTGCTTTCATTTTTTTCGGGGGCCCGCAGCCGTATTGGCTTTACTAACCTGCACGATGAAGGCCTTTACCGGGGCCTTTTAATTAACAAACCTGTTCGGTACAATCCGCATGTGCATGTGGCTGTAAATTTTATTTCACTGGTCAATAAAAGCCTGGGGCTGTTTGAGAATGCTTATGCCACCATTCCGGTATCACCTGCAGAATTAACCCTGCAAAAAGCGAATATCGACAATGAATCGACCGTAACCGTAAAAAATAAAATAAAAAAAATATATACAGATTGGCAGGGGGAGAAAATAATCATATTGAATGTAAACGCATCAGATATGTTGCCGCAGCGGCGATGGCCACAGGAAAATTTTGCTTTGCTTGGACAGGATTTATTGCGAACTTACGATGATATTATTTTGCTACTGACCGGCGCACCTGCTGAAAAAGAATATGTACAAAAAGTTACTGACGGCATCAATGATAAACGATGCATGAATGCAGCCGGAGTTTTTTCATTTGATGAGTTAGTGCCTTTGTATGCCTTAAGCACTTGTATGATTACCAATGATTCGGGTCCTGCACATTTTGCAGCGGTTACCAATTTGAAAGTTTTTGTATTATTTGGTCCCGAAACACCGGCTTTGTATTTGCCTTTAGGTGGCCATGCCGAACCCATTTACCTCGGACTTCCCTGTTCGCCCTGTGTCAGTGCAGCCAATCATAGAAAAACATCTTGCATTACACGGCCTTGTATTACTGGCATTTCACCAGCTATGGTTATCAAAAAAGTAAATACATTTTTACAAAATGAAATTACGACTGTAGTTTAATCCAAACGAAGTAAATATGTTTTCTTCAGTTCGCCGCTTCTTGTTTTCTTATTGATGAATTTTATATTCAATTGTGTAACATGAAAATCATCGAATATTTTTATGATTTGAAATGGTTGGTTCGTTTCTTTTAATGCTTTTAAATCATCTTCCGTTGCAAAAAGCAAACGGGCTTTTATGAATTTTCCACTTGCAATGTCTTTAATTGAGGTACCATAAAAACTTTTGTCAATATAAAATTCGGCAGATGGAATATAGGCGCTGACACTGGCGACAGCTTCTCCCGGAAAATACTTGTTGACATAAAACGCAGCTTTGTTTCCTGATTGGTATTTTAATAAATCAGGATAAAATGAAAGGTTCATAAATAGGGCGACAAATAAAATTGAAAATGCAGCATTGACATAGGCCCGGCTTTGAAAAAGTGAAAAACGAATTTTCAATAGGATAAATGCCATTAATAAAATCGACAACATCAAAATAGACACTACACTGAATGGCGGCTGATAAAAAATGGCCAACGCTATTACTAACAAGAGTAAAATAATGGCGATGAAATTTTGGATATAGTTGAATATTTTTTTTCCTGCAATGTTTTTTGTCAAAATAAAATCAGCGGTCAAAATAGCTAATAGCGGAAAAATAATATTGCTATAGGCCGGTAATTGAAATGAAGAAAGTGAAAAAACGAATAGCAACAATAAGCTGCCGCAAATGGTAAACCATTCTGTTGCCATTATCGGTTTGTTTTTTATACCCGTTTTTATTTTTTTGAAAATAGCCGCATACATCACTATAGACCAGGGAAGAATAGCCCACAACAAAGTATGCAAGTAAAAGAGATAATCGCCTTTGCCTTTGATAGGCCCGGTATTAAAAAATCTTCCGAACTGGCTATCCCATAGAAAAAACCGAATGCCGGAAACGCCGTTTGTACCGAATACAATTTTTTCGGGGTGTTGGTCAAATTGTATCCAGAGGCAATAGATTTCCGGTAGGATAAAAACAGCTATGAGCAATGCCGCCAGCAACCAACGCCAATGAAAAAGTTCTTTCCATTTTTTTTCAATCACTAATGCGCCGGCAATGGCACCGCCAATAGGAATCAGCGTAAAAATTCCTTTGGTCATGACGGCACATGCCGCAAAAAAACAAGCTGCCACCAGGTGAAAACTAATTTTCTTTTGCAGTGATTGAGTAAAATGATAAATCGAAGCAATGATTAACCCGGTCAAAAATGGTTCGGCCCTGACATCGTTATCAGAGATAATAATATGAATCGACGTCATTAAAATAATGGCTGACCAAAGAGCTGTTTTTTTAGTATAAAATTTTTTGGCAAAAAGATAGGTATAGAAAGCGCCGAGTAGTGTAAATAAAATGCCGGGCAGTTTATATGACCAAGTGTGGTACCCAAATATTTTAAAAAACAAAGCGGTAATCCAAAAAGGGAAATGTGGTTTGTCAAGCCAATCGGCATGATGAAAATACAAATTGATATAATCATTTTTTTGCGCCATCGTTTTACTGATGGAGGCATACACGCCGGCATCCGGATCCATTAATGGCACAAACAATCCGCTGAAATTGACAAGCACGGCAATTGCAAGGAGAATATACAGCGGTTTATAAGATTGTTCTTCGGTCATGCAATAGATTTATGAACGATTTGTTTATTGGCTTTTCGTTTCCACTCCATTAAACCGGAAATAGCCAGGATTAATAAAACCAAATAATAGACACTGGTAAAAACCAATCCTTTTACAAAATACAATGGAATGGAAGCAATATTTGTGGCAATCCACCAATACCAGCTTTCCACTTTTTTGCGAGTCATCAACCACATGCCTGTAAAAGCGGTGGAAGAAGCAAAAGCATCGGCCCACGGTATGGCGCCATCAAAGAAATTTTGTTTTAAATAAACTAAAGCAAAATAAATCGACAAATAAAAGAAAAGGAAAAACAAAATTTGGTACAGCCACATTTGTTGACTGGAATAGCTGATATGTAAAATTGTTTTATGTTGTTGATCTTTGCGCATCCACATATACCAACCATATAAACTCATAATAGTATAATAAAAATTGACGCTGGCTTCACCGGGTAAATGGTATTGAAAACTGAGGTAGATGTAAATGATAGTATTCACCAACCCTACGGGATACACTAAAATATTTTCTTTCTTGCTGAACCACACACTGGCAATGCCTGCAAAAACAGCGATGTATTCGATAAAACCGGTATGCTGCATACCGCTGATAAACTGTTGGTATATTTCTGAGAATGACAAAGCCTGTTTTTTTCAAAAATAATTTATTTCAGGTGTCAATTGAGTTTTTTGTACGGATTATTTCAGCCGCTATGCTGACGGCTATTTCCTCCGGTGTTTGGCTGTGAATTTGCAGGCCGATGGGTGTATGAATTTTTGCTAATGTTTTTTGGGCGATGCCAGCCTTACGATATTCGTCAAAAAGTTTTTCCATTTTATTTTTGCTACCCAATACGCCGAGATATTTAAATTTTTTGTCTAACAATGCCCGTAAAGCCACATCATCCGTTCGGTAGCCAAAAGTCATAATCACTACATAATGTTGCTCGCCGGAAGGAATAATATTTTGTAATAAAGAATAATCTTCCACTAGGTGCATTTCCTGTGCTGCTTTATTTTCATTCATTGTTTTTAAGGAAGGCCTTGTATCAAAAACCTGTATATAAAAATCCATTGAATGCATCAGTTCAGATAATGCCAAAGAGCAATGGCCTCCACCGATGATAAAGAGTTTGTTTTTAAATCCTGTTTTTTCTTTATAAATCCAATTTTTTTCATTGATAAATTGAAAATCAAAATCTTTTGTCGGTATTGTATTGATAAAATCAAAACCCTGGTTTGATAAAATGATTGTTCCGTTTTTTTGTGAGGTTAAAGAATCAATCAGCAAGTGTATCTTATCCGAATCGTTTTGAGAAATAGGTAAAATCAAAATGGTTTGCTCTCCGGAACAGATCATTCCACTTTGATTGGCGGCAGCCGATTTATCATGTATTTGTTTTTTAACATCCAACGAAACGTTGTCTTTTGCTAACTGCTCTTTGGCCATCTCAACAAATTTGTGTTCCATTATGCCACCACCTATGGAACCTTGCATGTCACCATCTTTTGATACCGCCATAAAAAAACCCTGTCTTCCCGGACTGCTCCCGATACTTTCCAATACATATAATAAAATGACAGGTTGTCCCGCATTTATTTTTGTCATTATAAATTGCCAGGTATGCAATGCTTGATTCATTCCTATTCTTTTACAAGGCTTTTACTAAAGATTCTTTTGGCTCCGGTATTTTACTATACAAAGCCATTAAGACTTTTTCCGGTGTCATGGGTGCATCAAATGGTAGATTAGCATTCGGATTAAATGATTTGATGGCATTGTGCAAAGCAAAATAGGCGCCGATGCCGTACATCAATGGCGGCTCACCCACGGCCTTACTGCTGAAGATAGCCAGGTTTTCTTTTTGTGTTGCCAATGGTTCAATGATAATTTCTTTGGGTACCGAATAAATGTCGGGGACTTTATATGTACTCAACGCATTACTTCGCAGTTTTCCATCTTTGTCATATAGGAGTTCTTCCATTGTCATCCAACCGATTCCTTGTACAATGCCGCCTTCGCACTGGCCACGGTCAATGATACTGTTCATAGATTTTCCAAAATCATGAACAACTTTTACGTCGTCTATTTCGTATCGGCCACGTAAACAATCAATAGTTGCCGAAATTACGGCAGTGCCATACACATGATAAGTAAATGGATGTCCTTTTTCTTTTGTTGTATCAAAATGAATTCCCGAAGGAGTATAATGTGCATGTTCCGATAAATTGATACGACGATTATATGTCTCCAATACAAGTTTATTCCAATTCCAATCAGTTTTTTTATCATCAACGTACACCCAATTTTCATTGAGTGTAACCGCTTCCGGTTTTGTTTGAAAAATATCGGCTGCTACATTTTTTAATCTTTCTAAAATGGCAAGGCAAGCCAGCTCTGTTGCTTTTCCATTCAGGTCGGCGGCGGCACTGGCAGCAGTTGGCGAAGTATTGGCAATACGATATGTATTGGTTGAATTTATTTTTACCAGCGAAGGGTCAACAGAAAAAATTGCTGCCGCTACTTGCAACATTTTTGTATTCACACCTTGTCCCATTTCAATAGCACCGGTACTTACACCAATACTTCCATCGGTATAAACATGTACCAATGCCCTGGCCTGGTTCATTAATGTTTTTGTAAATGAAATACCAAAACAAATCGGCATGACCGCCATTCCTTTTTTAACGAGGTTGTTTTTTTTGTTGAATTCTTGAATGTTGTTTTGTATTTTTTCAATCTGAAATAATTCATCGGCTTTTTGCCAACAAGCCAATGCTTCACTCTCCGCTTTTTGACCATAAGGAAATTCATCGCCGGTTTGCAAAAGATTTTTTTGTTGTATCACCGATGGTGAAATATGTAATGCTTCCGCTGCTTTTACAATCGCTGCTTCAATGACAAACATACCTTGTGGCCCGCCAAAACCACGAAATGCGGTATTGGGCGGAAGGTTAGTACGGCAACAATAGGCAGTGGCTTTTACATGTGGAATAAAATAAGAATTGGTACAATGGAATAATGTTCTTTCCAAAACTGCCGGCGACAAATCAGCAGTGGCACCCGCATTTTGATAAAATGATGCTTCGTAGGCAATGATTTTATAGTCTTTTGATAAGCCGATTTTGTAGCGGGAAGAATAAGGATGCCTTTTGCCGGTCATGCGCATATCTTCCATGCGATGCATAGCATATTTAACCGGCTTTTGCAAATGATGGGCTGCCAATGCACACAGTACAGCCCAAGCGGTCGCCTGGTCTTCTTTTCCGCCAAAACCGCCGCCCAATCTTGTGGTATCTACTTCCACTTTATTCATGGGTAGGTTCAATACATTGGCCGTAGCTCGTTGTACTGCTGTTGGCCCTTGTGTGGATGAATAAATGCGAATAGCACCATGTTCTTTCGGAATGGCATAGGCGCCTTGGGTTTCAATATACAGGTGCTCTTGCCCGTTAGTTTCTGTTGAGCCTTCAAAAATATAAGCACAATTTTGCCAGGCGTTAGCTATGTCTCCCAATTGAAAAGTTCTTGGCGGATGAATGAGTTCGTTTTTTTGGGCTGCTTCTACCGGGTCGGTAATAATGGGCAAAGGATCAACTTCCAGGATTATTTTTTTAACAGCCGCTTTGGCATTTTCTTCAGAATCGGCTATGACAAGTGCTACGGGCATACCACAGAAATGAACTTCTGTATGAGCCAATAATTCTTCATCGGGAATGATGCCACCAATTTGATTGTCACCGGGAATATCAGCCGCCGTAAATATTTTTACGACACCTTTTGCGGCCGCCGCTTCCTGAAGTTCTAAGCGTTTAATTTTTCCATGCGCCACCGGCGAATCAAAAACAGCGGCAAACAAACTGCCTCGCAACATCGGAATGTCATCGAGATAAACCGATTCGCCGCGAACATGTGTATAGGAATCAATATTTTTCATTGATTTTTTCATACAATGATTTTATTGGCTAATTGTTGAGGAAAAAGTTGAATAAAATGAGCTTTGATTAATTGCCCCAACAATAAAGTTTTATATTCTTTTGTGCCCCGCGCATCGCTGATGGGAGAAATTTCTGTCCACATCACTTCAATAGCTTCACTGATATTTTTTTCTGTTATATTTTTTCCTTCCAAAAATTTTATTGTTTTAGCTAAGTACATCGGTATGGGTCCCACCCCTCCGGCAGAGAGATGAATTGTTTCTATTATCTCATTTTTCAATTGCAGGGAAACAGCCGTATTGACACTGGCAATGTCCAAATGTGTTCGTTTGCTGATTTTTTCAAAATTGAAATAAGTGTTTTCATCCGGCAAAACAAACTCAATGGCTTCGATAAACTCTTCCGTTTTTTTGTCGAGGTCTTTATATCCTTTGTAAAGTTTTTGCAAAGGCAGGTTTCTTTTTTGTACACCGTCAGATAAAACTATTTTAGCGTTTAATGCCAACAGGAATACTGTAAAATCGCCTATGGGCGAAGCGTTTACAATATTTCCGGCAATGGTTGCCATATTTCTTATCGGTGTCGATGAAACCAGTTTTGCATATTGTGGAAATGAGGGAAAACCTTTATTGATAATTGGAGAAGACAATAATTCTGCTACAGTTACTGAGGCACCAATGGTACAAATATTATCAGCGATGGTTATATTTTTAAGTGCCTTATTATCAAAAAAATAATGACTGGCAGAAGTTGTCATTTTATCGTGTTGCTGTACATAAAGATCGGTGCCGCCACCTACAATTTTTGTATTGGCTTCGGGAAGCGGCAGGGTTTCATTTTGTAGTTTTTCCAACCTGTTTTTTATTGTACTGAAATACGCCGGTAAAATTTTATTGGAAGTCAGAAAGTCAATTGTCTGCGAATTGTTTTTCGTTTTTGTAAGGTCAGCAATCTTATATGCTGCTCTTTCTATGGATTTATAACCGGTGCAGCGACATATATTTCCATCAACGGCTGCAATAGCATTTTCTTTAGTTACGGCTTGATTACCGAGACAAAAACCCGCCAATGATACGATGAAACCCGGCGTACAGAAACCACATTGCGTAGCCCCTTCATCGGCCATGGCTTGTTGAATGGGATTTAACCCATCTGGAAAATTAATTCCTTCAATGGTGACTATATGTTTTCCGGCAGCATTGGCGATTGGCATCAGGCAACTCGTCATGGATTGATAATGTAATTCATTATTGATAAGTTCGCCGACCAGGATGGTGCAAGCGCCACAATCCCCTTCACGGCAACCGATTTTTGTACCGGTCAGATGTTGGTGATACCGCACAAAATCCAACATTGTCATTCCGGAAGGTAAATCGGTATCAATGTTTTGTTCGTTTAATATAAATTGTAGCAAATTATTAAAGTTATTATCGCTTAAAGTTAATATAAATGAAGCAAAATTTTTTGTGTTGTTGGTTTATAAGTTTGTGACTTCGGAAAAATTATTTGTTTTAATTGCTTTATGAAAGGAATAGAAAATGTCATTCATCAACAGTCAAAACCATCAAGGGGAATACAATAAAGCTTCTGCCGGTTCGGTTTATTTCAAACTAACGGCACTATGGGTTTTGTGCGAAGCTATGTTGGGTGGCATGATTCATGGATTAAAAATTCCCGTGTCGGGCTTGTTGGTAGGAAGCTGTGCAGTGGTGTGTATTTGTTTGTTAGCCTGGTATGTTCCGGCCAGGGGCACCATATTGAAAGCCACATTGACGGTAGCAGTTTTTAAAATGATGCTGAGTCCACAAGCACCGCCGCCGGCATATATTGCTGTTTTCTTTCAGGGCCTACTGGGCGAATTGTTGTTTTCGTTTCGAAGAAAATATTTTTTTATAGCCTGTTTACTGTTGGCAGTCTTGTCTTTACTGGAATCGGGTTTGCAAAGAATTTTGGTACTGACCATTGTGTATGGCAATGACCTTTGGAAAGTGGTAAATGATTTTATCAACGGGCTGACCCAACAAACTTCCACTACTAATTATAGTTTATGGTTGGGTACCGTGTATGTGGGAGTGCATTTTTTAGTAGGGATTATTGTGGGCTGGTGGGCCGCAGTCTTGCCGGCCAAGATTAAAAAATGGCAAACGAAAGGAACCTATCTATTCACTCAAGAAGATATTGCCTCAATGGAAATACCGCTCAGGAAAAAAAAGAAAAGATGGTTTCGTAAAATTATGTTTATCAGTTGGATTGTGCTGCTTCTTTTATACTTGCAATCTTATTTTCAAATTGGACTTCCATTACTACCAACGGCAGCAATATTTAAAATTTTAATCCGCTCTGTTCTTATTATTCTTGGCTGGATTTTTATAGTGGGACCGGTCTTAAAATTTATTTTGCATCGCTGGTTGCAAAATAAACAAACAAAATTAAAAAGCGATATACAAGCAATTGTTTCATTATTACCATCCACGCAAAAACTTGTTTTATGCAGTTGGAAAAAAGCAGGAATACAAAGAAAAGGATGGCAAAGAATCAGGACATCTTTTGAGATTTTGTTGGCCAATACTTTACAGGAATCTTCCGAAGGTGAAATAAGAAGTGACAAACAGCGAACGGTGGTAACCATTATTACAGGGCCCATTCATACAGGAAAAACAACACAATTACAACAATGGATTGCACAAAGAAAAGATGTGTATGGCATTTGTACACCGGTGGTAAATGGAAAAAGAGTGTTTGAAAACATCGAAACAAAAGAACAATTTCACATGGAAGCGTTGAACAGTGAAAGTGAAGTTTTATCGGTAGGTCGATATCAATTCAGTTGGA
>JAGQWM010000067.1 GCA_020437365.1 Chitinophagaceae bacterium
CAAGTAGAATGTGATTTATTAAAAGCGTATTGTGCAAATGATTCCCAATCGGTCCAGATTTTTTCTAATCTATCTTTCGGAAATAAATTGGCGGTAGCTCCTTCAATGAATTTAACTTTCATTTTATCCAGCACATCTCTTTTCTTTTTGCCCATAGCTTTGCGCAAAGTATCGGCTTCCCCTTTAGTAAATCCGGCCAGTTTTTGCGCCAGCAACATAACCTGTTCCTGGTACACTGTAACTCCGTAAGTTTCTTCTAAATATTCTTTCATTTCCGGCAGGTCGTAAGTAATGGCTTCCTTGCCATGTTTGCGCCTGATATAATTCGGGATGTAAGCAATCGGGCCGGGACGGTACAAGGCATTCATGGCAATGAGGTCGCCGAACTTGTCGGGCTTTAGCTCCCGCAAATGTTTTTTCATACCGGCACTTTCAAATTGGAAAGTGCCCACCGTAGCCGCATGTTGAAAGAGCTCAAAAGTTTTTTCATCATCCAAAGGAATTTCATCAAGGATTATTTTAACACCATGATTTTGTTCAATTAATGCTAATGCATTTTTCAAAATGGATAATGTTTTTAACCCCAGGAAGTCCATTTTGATAACACCGGCATTTTCAATCACATTGCCTTCTATTTGTGTAAGCCATAAATTAGATTCTTTGGAAGTAGCTACCGGAATGAGTTCCATTAAATCCTTTGGTGCAATGATAATACCGGCAGCATGTACACCGGTACTCCGTACAGAGCCTTCGAGTCGTTCTGCTTCATGCAAAACTTTACTCTCAATTTTATCGGGATTATTATAAATGTTCCTGATTTTTTTTACACTTTCCAATTCATCATTATTCAACCCTTCTTTTTCTTCTAAGGATTTTTCGCCATCAGTTTTTTTCAATGGTGCATGTAAAACTCTTTTGAGTACAACGCCGGGTTTATTGGGCACCAGGTTCGATAAAGCTCTGCTGTCAGCAATACTTACATCCATCACACGGGCAACGTCGGCAATGCTGGAACGGGCAGCCATTGTTCCATACGTAATAATTTGTGCCACCTGGTTTTGTCCGTATTTATTGACAACATAATCAATGACTTTCTGCCGGCCTTCATCATCAAAATCAGTATCAATATCGGGCATGGATTTACGCTCCGGATTTAAAAACCTTTCGAAAAGCAAATTGTATTTGATAGGATCGATATTGGTGATGCCAATACAAAAAGCGACTACCGAACCGGCAGCAGAACCTCGTCCCGGGCCAATGAAAACACCTTTATCACGACCGGCTTTAATAAAATCCCAAACGATTAAAAAATAACCGGCAAAACCCATCATCTTGATGGTAAAGAGTTCGTAGTCGATTCTTTCTTGTATCTCTTTTGTGACTTCATTGTATCTTTTATGAGCACCTTCGTAAGTAATGTGCTTTAAATATTCCCATTGGTTTTGCGATTCAGCCGTAACTACGTAGTCATTAATTTTTTCTTCCTTGTGATGAATTTGAAATTGTTTATCGACGGGGAAATTGGGCAATAAAATATCCCTTGTCAGGTTGAGGGTTTCTATTTTTCCGGCCACTTCATTGGTATTGTCAATTGCTTCCGGCAAATCATGAAAAACCTCGGCCATTTCATTGGTCGTTTTAAAATAAAACTGGTCGTTGGGAAAAGCAAAACGCCTTTGTTTATCCTGCACATCATCATCATTAAATTCACGCAAGGCCGGAGTCGAAAGTTTTTCACCGGTATTGACACATAATAAAATATCATGGGCATTGAAATCGTCCTGTTCCACGTAGTGAGAATCATTACTGGCGATGATTTTGACATTGTATTTTCGGGCCAGTTTTACAAGTGCGGCATTCACTTTATTTTGTTCTTCCATGCCGTGTCGTTGCAGTTCCACATAAAAATCGTCCTGAAAAATATTGAGCCACCATTTGAATTCATTTTCGCCTTCGGCTTCACCTTTTTTCAAAATAGCTTGTGGTATGGATGCGCCAATGCAACAAGTGGTCGCTATTAATCCTTTGTGGTATTTAAGTATGAGTTCTTTATCAATTCTCGGGTACTTGCTGTACATGCCTTCCACAAAACCCAGCGATGTCAGTTTGATTAAATTTTGATAGCCTTCTTTGTTTTTGGCCAATAGAATCTGATGAAATCTTTTATCCCTGTTTTCTTTGGTAAATGTTTTTTTATGTCTTGATTCGGTCAGATAAAACTCACAACCTACAATGGGTTTTACTTTGAGAGAACCATCTTCGTTTTTATGTTTATGTGCTTCTGCTACGAAATTGAAAACGCCAAACATATTTCCATGGTCGCTGATGGCCAGCGCCGGCATATTATCTTTCAGGGCTTTTTCAAAAAGTTTGGGTATGGGTGCCGCACCATCGAGCAGCGAATATTGTGTATGAACGTGTAGATGAGAAAATTTCATGGAATACTAAATACTTAAAAAGGTGAACCTGCAATTTACAAATTCTAAAAGTGCCAATGCTGCCGGAATAGCATAAAAAATTGCACATTGAACAAGAAAAAATGTTGAAAAAGTTATTCTTTCCTGAAATTGAAAATATTGATTCTGCCGGTGCTGTAACTGCACACCCAAGCTTCGAGCTTGGTATCGTTCTCAAAAATATCAACACCAACCGGGTGGCCACCACAAGGCAAAGATGCTATTTTCTGAAAATTATCATCATTGATTTTATACACATCTACATAATCACTTTTATAACAGGTAACAAATATGAATTTGTTATTTTTGGAAAGTATAATCGTTCGCGGTGTAGCATGTGTTTTGGCTGTAAAAATTGTTTTGCCCGTAGCTGCATCTATGCAGGCAATTGAACCGAGGCTGTTGTATGATACAAACAAGCGGCCGCTGGTATCCATCACAAGATGTCGCGGATTGGACCAAACCCTCAATGTCGTATCCGATTGCCAGGTGGTATTGTCCACTACATTCAAACTGGCACCGCCCATAATGGCGATGTAAGATTTTTTGTTTTTATCATCTACGACGATGCCTCTTGGAATAGCAGAAACAGGTATAGTACGAATCACTTTCCCGAAAGGATAAACATTTTTGTCGATGGCTAAAACGGAAGTTGTCCTGGAATGCCAATTGCTCACCAAAAGGTATTTGCTATCCTTTGTTTTGGCAATGACTTTGGGAGTTTTGCCCGTATGTATCAATGGCACACGGAAATGATCTTGTTTGCTACTGCCGGGATAAATAACCGTGATGGGTTTTGTAGGTTGTGATGAACTGACAGTAGCCGTATTTTTTGAAAAATCTTTGACCCAAATGGGAACGATTCCCTCAGCATTGTGCAAAGACACCCACAGGATTTCATCATGGTTGCTAAAACAAGCTTCTACTGGTTTTTCCTGGAATGAATGAATAGGCCTGTTTCGATTGTAATCCCAACCCATACCTTTGGTGGGCGTAAATTTAAATTCCTTCATCAATTTTCTATCAGCCCTGTCGTATTCATACACACTCATGCCTTCCAGATTCATTGCATACAAATGTGTGCCTTGCGCATTGAAAATAACAGATTTGGTGCCTAAAGCCGCCTGCAAACTTTCTTTCGACTCATATTTTAAATTTTGATAAGGTTTCAACACAGGTGCAATCGGTGTCGTATCTGCCAAAATTGTCTTTTGTTGTAATGAATCAAATTGATTAACTGATGTGCTGCCTGAATTTTGACAACCCGCTGTCAAAAAATAGATTGAAATGAGTGGAAGTAAGGTTTGCATGATGTTTATAACTTGAACTCAATGTTAGGCAAAAAATGGCTGACAGCAAGCCGAATCATCGAAAATTTTCATAGGGATTTTATCAAGATAAAATACTTTGAATCAATATTTTAGAGTTAAAAACAATTTAAATATCTTATTTTCGTTAGGGAATAAGGTTTTTCGGACAATTCCATTTACTTTTGTTCGCCTTCGGGAAAAGCCGAATGGCTGACTGTTTGTAAAAAAAAGGCCGAAGTGTTTGACTGGCAAACAGTTAGTATGAAGAACCCCATGAAATCATCCTAAAAGAAAGACGTAATGGTTAAGCAAATTATCCCTGCAATTGCATTTATTTTTTTGATGAGTAGTTGTTCCAGTTTTAAACCACTGGGCATGTCTGCTAATAAACCTGTTACCAAAACAGAAAGAAAAGCTGCAGGTAAAATGAAGTTTATAGAAAATATTGCTGTTATACCGCATGCAGTAAAAGACAATACAAA
This sequence comes from Chitinophagaceae bacterium, assembly GCA_020437365.1. Taxonomy (GTDB): domain Bacteria; phylum Bacteroidota; class Bacteroidia; order Chitinophagales; family Chitinophagaceae; genus JJ008. Next base: position 4,249 of record JAGQWM010000067.1, read on the forward strand.
AAATCTTACGGCGGTAAAAGGCGTTACAATTGCTTCTACGAAATTATCAATGGGGAAAAAGCCGATTCAAATTATTCCTGAAAATCCGGATGAAATGGCAGCGTACGAAAAAATGGTAGCCAATTTACATCCAACTATTGAAACCGCAACGGCTGTACAATTGAAATATGCGGTTTTGATGGATACAGAAGTAGAATCTTTGCCCAGCGAAAACCTTTTGGAAGCCGTGGATAAATGGTATGGTGTACGCTATGTGAGAGGTGGCAACACCACACACGGTGTAGATTGTTCAGGATTTACGGTTGGTGTTTATGCCGAATTATTTGGCATGCAGATTCCCAGAGTTTCCCGGGAACAATACCGGGTGAGTGAAAAATTACCTATATCGGAATTAGCACCCGGCGACCTGGTATTTTTTAATACGACCGGCCGCGGTGTTTCGCATGTTGGTATTTACCTCGGGCAAAATAAATTTATTCATGCCTCTGTTTCACGTGGGGTGATGGTAAATGATTTATCACAAAACTATTATCGCAAAAGATATATTGGCGGCGGTAGAATTGGTGATGATAAAACATTGCACGAAATCAATCCTTGATTTTTATTCCCAATCTTTTTTGAATGGTTTGCCATACCGGTTGTATATCGGGTGAAAGTGCTAATGCCCAAACACCAATGGCATAGAGGATAATAAAAACGCCACTGCGAAGAACAATTCCCATAAAACCATGCATCGTATGCAATAGAAAATAACTGATGGCATAGGCTGCGGCGGCCAGCAATAAAGTGTATAATGTTTGCCGGGTGAAAGGGAAGAGTTTAAACTTTTTCCAGAGGAAAACAATCCGAATGGTATTGTAAATGGAAATGGAAATGATGGTAGCAATTGCCGGTCCAATCAAGCCGAATTCTTTGGCAAACCAATACGTCAATGGCAGCATGATGCTGAGTAACAAAATCCCACTTAATAATTCAAAACGCCAAAAAGTAGAAGTGCCGATGATTTGCGAATTGACGCCGGTTCCCATATCAATGATTTTTGTCAATCCCAATAAAAAGAAAATATTACCCGCATCGAGGTAAGAAGCTTTTACGCCTAAAGCGATGATGCCATCGTGAAAATTTAACCAAATCAATAAAAAAATAGCACAAGCGAAAATGAGTTGGTTGATGGATGAACGCTGATAAATCTTTTGTATCAATGTGATATTTTTATCTTTCCAGGCTTTAGATAAATGTGCCACGGATGCGGATACAATTCCTCTTTGGGGTGCCTGAATGATACTGGTCATGATCGTTGCCAATCCAAAAATGCCGGCTTTGGCGGCGCCTTCTTCCAAAACCGAAGCAATAACAATGGTGTCAAAAACCTGTGATAGGGTAAAAATCAATGTGCCACCATATACAAAGGAGCAAAGGGCCAGGATTTTTTTATAAAATCGACGACTGACTTTACTGCGTTGAAAGGTGAAATGAATTTTGCCCGTGGCTATTAAATAAATAAATAAACTGACGGCAATACCGAGATACGTAAATGAAAACAGTTTGATAAATAAATCGTAGTCGCTGATGATATGGGTGATGTATAAAACAATGAGCAATGTAGTAAACAACCGCCATTGCACTTCGCGGAAAAAATTTGTCAACACCGATTTATGTAAACTCCAGGCGTAGGCCTCCAGCACGGAATAGATAGTGAGGCCAAGTCCCATAGGAAAAATCCAATAATAATAATTGACGAGCCGCGGTGCATTGGTGCCAAATTTTTGAATGACAAGATGTTTCATCGACAGGCCGGCAATGACAACCAATAAAAACCCAACTAAACTGACCAATAACGACCAGGTGATCATATCATTCTTTTTCGGGGGCAGGTTGTCGTTATAATATGGATAAAATTTAAAAATGAAAGAGGGCATGGCCATGCTTGCAAATGCCGACATCATCGTAGCAATGGCAATAAAAATGGTCGTTAATCCATATTCAGCTTCAGAGAAAGTTCCTTCTTTGGTGAAGAAATAAGTATTCAATAATCCAACGGCAAAGCCAATATAAATTACGAGAGAGGAAATAATACTTTGCCTGCGGATATTACTCATGCGGTAAAGATAAGTTGTAGGCTGTAAATGCTATGTCAACCTAAATTTAATCGATAGCTTTCATTTTTACATAGAAATTTTTATTGACATCTTCCATTTTATAACCTGCCGGCAAAGTTGTTGTTTGCCAATCGGTAGTTGGTGTCAACCAGAATTTTTTTGCACCCAACAAATCTATTGGCATGGCAAATCCATCCACACAATTGGCCCAGCGGTACTTTATTTTTTGGCCTTCGGTTGTATATTCCAATACGGGGATGTCGGTAGTTCTCAGGTATTGATCAAAAATCTTTTGTAAATCGATACCGGATTTTTGTGAAAAATAAGTTTCCACCTGGTTTGTTGTTACCGTCTGGTGATAAAAATCATGGTTCAAACCTCGCAGGATACTTCTGAAAACAGAATCGTTATTGATCACTTGCCGAATAGTGTGTAAAAGGCTGGCACCTTTATTATACATATCGGAACTGCCTTCTTTATTGACACCATAAGGGCCGATTATCGGTGAGTTGTTGGCTATATTTTTTCGAACACCTTGTAAATATTCGTCACCTGCTTTTTTGCCATAATAATATTCGGTGAATAACACTTCGGAGTACATGGTAAATCCTTCATGCACCCACATATCGGCAATATCTTTGGTGGTAATATTATTGCCGAACCATTCATGGCCGCTTTCATGTATAATAATATAATCCCACTTCAAACCCCAACCCGAGCCGGACAAATCCCTACCGAGATAACCGTTTTCAAAATGATTGCCATAAGCCACAGCACTTTGGTGTTCCATACCGAGGTGTGGCGACTGTACCAATTTGTAACCGTCTTCATAAAAAGGATAGGGGCCAAACCAATATTCAAAGGCTTTGAGCATCGGCTTTACATAAAGGCCGAATTGTTTTTTGGCTTTTTCTAAATTGTAATCCAGTACCCAATAATCCAACGATAAATCTTTATTTGTTTCTTCAGATTTATACGTATCGGACCAATGTACATATTTGCCGATATAGGGAATAATGTCGTAATTATTAATTGGGTTTACCACTTTCCAATGCCAGGTAGTTGTGCCGTTTGTATGTTGTTCTTTCGATGTCAATCTTCCATTGCCAACTGCTACCAAAGTATCCGGAACGGTAATGCTTAAAAGAGCTCCGCTATCGGGTTCATCGCTTTGAATGTCTTTACAAGGATACCACACACTGGCGCCGAGCCCTTGGCAGGCAACTGACATCCATGGCCGGCCCTGGTTATCTTTTTTCCAAATCCAGCCACCATCCCAAGGTGGAAATTTTGCTTCACGGGGTTTACCCGAAAAATAAATTTTCAAACGATAGGAGAAGAGTTTTTCGCCAAACTGATTTTCTAAATCGGCAGCTCCGAATAATGTTTTCCCGAAATCAATAATATAGACGTTACCATCTCTTTTGTAATGATTCAATTTTTCATTGAAAAAAATGATACTGTCAATCTGCATTGGTTCTTGCAAGTCTATTTGCATTTTTTTATTGGCACCGGGTTGCGAAACATCAAATCCAATGACATTGCATCCTTGAATTGTTTTTGAATCGTAATCGGGTGTTACAGAAATAGCATAAGTCAGTACATTCCACCAGGCTCTTTCGGGTGTATTGGTACCACGCAAGGTATCCTGATGTGTCAATTTCGAAGCATGTGGAAATTGTGCACAAGCCACTACATTGATAGCTATTGTCAAAAGAAAAAAGAAAGATTTGATAATGTATTTCACGGTTCTGTTTTTTGTACTGTAAATTTAAGGTTTCAAATATAAGATGAAGTATAAATTCAATTGCATTAAAAATATACCAGTGGTAATGAGTCTTTGTTTTCTATCGGCTTGTTATCATCAGGGGCAGAATGAAAAAATGATTTTTCATTACAACGAAGTCAATGGCATTGCTTCGCTGGATCCGGCATTTGCCAAAAGCCAATCCGTCATGTGGCCCGTACATCAGTTATTTAATACGTTAGTAGAAAATGACAATGACCTTCACGTTATTCCTTCGCTGGCAAAAAGCTGGGTATTTTCTGCTGACAGAACCCGCATTACTTTTATCCTGAGGGATGATGTTTACTTTCATGATGATGTTGCATTTGCCAATGGCAAAGGAAGAAAATTAACGGCAGCGGATGTGGTATATAGTTTTCAACGGATTCAAGATCCGGGGACTGCCAGTCCGGGTGCCTGGATTTTTAACAATAAAGTGGATACCATACAGCCATTTAAAGCAATTGACGATACTACATTTCAATTACAATTAGTAAGGCCTTATTTACCCATATTGGGCATTTTGTCAATGCAATATTGTTCCATCGTACCCTATGAAGCGGTAGAAAAATATGGTATCGATTTTCGGCGCCATCCGGTGGGAACCGGCCCTTTTCAATTTGTAACCTGGGAAGAAGGGCAGGCTTTGATTATGAAAAAAAATCCTCATTATTTTGAAAGTGATTCATTGGGGCAACGCTTGCCTTATCTCGATGGTATTCATATTTCTTTTTACAATAGTAAAGCCACAGAATTTATTTTATTCCGGGAGAAACAATTGGAATATATCAACGACATTGAAGCTTCATTTAAAGATGAAATACTGACCAAAAAAGGTTCATTGCGAAAGCCCTGGCAAAATAAAATTGTATTGCAAAAAAGTCCTTTTTTAAATACGGAATACCTCGGTATAATTGTGGATACCAATAATCAACTGGTGAAACATTCGCCTTTGCGATTAAAAAAAATCCGCAAAGCCATCAACTATGGTTTTGATAGAAAGAAAATGATTTTGTATTTACGGAATTCATTAGGCACGCCTGCCGAATCGGGATTTGTGCCAATGGGTTTGCCTTCATTCGATACCAATGCTGTCAAGGGTTATCATTTTGATCCCGTCAAAGCGAAAAAACTGTTAGCCGAAGCCGGTTATCCGGATGGAAAAGGATTGCCTACCATCAAACTACTTACCATTGATGCATACCTGGAGATGGGAAATTTCATTGCTAAACAATTAAACGAATTAGGTATTCCGGTACAAATAGAAGTGGTACAGAAATCTTTATTATTGACCATGACGGCCAATTCAACGGCATTATTTTTTCGGGGAAGTTGGATTGCCGATTATCCCGATACTGAAAATTATTTATCGGTTTTTTATTCCAAAAATCCGGCACCGCCAAATTATACAAGATATAGCAACCCCGCATTTGATGCTTTATTTGAAAAAGCTATCCGCGAAGAAAATGATTCGGTTCGTTATCGGCTTTATCAACAAGCCGACCAGGTGATGATTGACGATGCACCTATCATTCCATTGTGGTACGATAAAGTGGTTCGTTTGGTGCAACCCACCGTAAAAAATTTTACAACCAGTGCTTTAAACTTAATGGAGTTGCGCTATACCACCATTGACAAACACTAATGTTGGTATTGTGCTTTTAATTTGTCTTTAAAAACTTTTCTGAATTTTTCCACTTTGGGTTGAATGACAATTTTGCAATAAGGATTTTTATTAGCGTTGTTATAAAAATAATCCTGGTGATAATTTTCTGCCGGGAAAAAATTAGTGAAAGGTGTTATTTCAGTAACGATGGGATTATCAAACGCCCCGCTTTTATTTAATGCAGCTTTGTATTTTTCTGCTTTTTCTTTTTGTGTTGCATTATGATAAAATATGGCACTACGGTATTGAGTACCTACATCGGCACCTTGCCGGTTCAGTGTAGTTGGGTCATGTGTTTTCCAAAAAACTTCGAGCAATTCATCAAAGCTGATTTGTTGAGGGTCATATTCAATTTGCAGGCTTTCGGCATAGCCGGTTTTACCGGTACAAACCTCTTCATAACTTGGATTTTTTACATGTCCACCACTATAACCTGAAGTTGTACTGACAACTCCTTTTAATTCTTTAAAAATAGCTTCTGTACACCAAAAACAACCATTGGCAAAAGTGGCTATTTCAGTGGCGCCTTTATTTTTTTCTTCTTTTGTATTCGTCATTGTCGTTTGATTATCTTTTTTTGAATTGTTGACAGATGATTTTTGTGCACAGGAAGTCATAACCACCAGGCTCAGCATCATCGCCGAAAATAATGTTTTCATGATTACAAAATTTGGTTTTCGAATCTTTCTATATGCAATTTACGTTGGGAAGCGTTGGAGGGTTTAACGCAACAGGAAATTTTTCCTCTTTTCAGAAATCATTAACAGGTTTTTGTCGTTTTTATGAAAGAGACGGCTCTTCCAATTTTTGTTTCAGGTATTTACCGGCAATAAAAGAACTCGTCATGAGTAGCAGTATAGAAATGGCAAACAAATTGGTGCCTCTGCCCATTTCTGAAATGATGACATCTGAATCGAATTTTAAATTCAGCATTATTACAGCTACCACAAAAACATCCAGCATAGCCCATTTATTGATTATTTCCAAAATAGTACTGATAGCTTGATGCCTTGGTAATTGAATGCCTGAGAGAGTTGTGAATAAAAATATGTATTTGATGATGGGAAAAATGATGGTAAAGAAAAGTAACAGCAAGCCAATAAATACTTCCCCGCTTTTAAAGAAATACCGAAAACTGGTTTGTAAATAAATCGTTTCTGATTCTAAAGTAAGCGACCCGATGGCAATACCGGTATGCAATAGCGGGTACATAAAACCCATGATAAAAAATGCCACAGAAACACATAGGATGATCAAGGCTATGGTTCTTTTTTGGGATAGTTTTTTCATGATATACCAAGTGAGGTGCTAAAATACTGAATCGAAATTTGTCGTTCATGTTTCCAATAAAAAACCCACCGGTGGCGGGTTTTTAATCATTTACTATCTAAAAGGACGATTTTGCGGAGAGTGAGGGATTCGAACCCCCGGACCTGTGACAGTCAACGGTTTTCAAGACCGCCGCATTCGACCACTCTGCCAACTCTCCGCCGCAAAAATAGGTTGGCGCCGCTAATCGGCAAAATACTGTTGCGGAAAAATTTCTCAGATAATGTTTTGTGATTTTAAAAAATTATATCCGTCAATTGATTTGAAAAATAATTCTCTGCGGATAGCGTCTGCCCGGACATCGAAAGTTTCAAAATAATGTAAGACAAATGGCCTTCGATGCTTTGTTGATTTTACTTTTCCCTGGTTATGGTTGTCCAATCTTTTGGTCAAGTCGCTGCAGTAACCGTAATAATATTTTTGATCTTTCAGGCTCTTGAGAATGTATGTATAAAAAGGCATTGTATGGAAGGTAAGGAATTGAAAGTAGCATTATTTTCAGTGTGAGTATCTTGAAAAGGCCGCCGCATTTCCCGAAGGGACGACTATGTTGCGACCACTCCGAACCATGGGTTTTTCTTCGCCATCAACTCTCTCCATAGGAGTCCTTCGGACCGCCGCAAAAATAGGTTGGCGCCGCTAATCGGCAAAATACTGTTGCGGAAAAATTTCTCAGATAATGTTTTGTGAT
>JAGQWM010000068.1 GCA_020437365.1 Chitinophagaceae bacterium
GTTCTGTATTTCGTAGGTAAAGCGGAAAGGTAAATTTTCTTAAGAAGGTAAGTGTTCAATATACGAAAACTATCTGTTTGGCAAGTTCCAAAAAGAAAAAATGTGGAAAACTTTTGTTTGTCGTTAAGAAGTTATTTGTCCTATTTTTTTTCTGCGGGCAATTTTATATCGGGAAAAAAAGAACTGAGCAACATCAACACCGAGGACAACAAAACCAGGTACAACCCGATTTGTTTTTCGGGGCATTCGCCGCCCTGGCAGGCTGCTACTACAAAAAAATTACGTATAGCCCATGCCGTATTGAATGCCGTTACCAACAGGTTCATCCGCTTGGCCCATATACGGGGCGTAAAATGAAACAAAAGGAAGAAAAATAGAAAAATAAAATGCAGGTATGCAGGTTTGCCGAGGTTGATACCGGTCGCATCAATACCACTCACCGTTATTTTTTGCGAAGCAATAAAAACCCAGGGTGTAAAGCAGGAAATAATTAATAAAACCGCAGCCAATAAGCCCACCCATTTTATGTATTTCGTCATTGCTTTTTTTGGTGTGCAAGATAGGGAAATGCTGGTTTCTGGTTGCTGGTTGCTGGTTGCTTGTTCCTTGTACCTTGTCTCTTGTTTTGCCGTAGGCATCCTCTAAAGGAGTCATTTAACCTTCGGGACTTGTTCCTTGTTACTTGTGCCGTTTGCCTTGTACCTTGTCGCTTGTTTTGCCGTAGGTCATTTAACCTTCGGGACTTGTTTCTTGTCACTTGTTCCTTGTAACTTGTTACTTGTTTCTGTTGAGTAAGCACTCTACACTTTCAAAAAACTCACAGCTTAATGCCTACTGTCAAACTCAATACACGATGTTTGTTTTTATCATCGGCGCTGCTGTTGCTGCCGGATTGTAATTTGGCAAGGCCAAAGCCATAGTTAACTGAAATGATTGTATTGGGCAATTCGAGTCCGACGGTTCCATTCAATCCATAATCAAAACGTTTGAGAATGCCATAGCCTGCACCTTCTTCATAATTCAGTGTACTAGGATCATCATTGCTCCATTCTATATTTTTTTCGCTGTGAAAACTGTTGCCCAGTAATTTTCCGTCCACTTTATTTTTACCGGCGATACCAATGCCGAGATAAGGCCCTGCACCGGCAATTAATTTGACCGCACCTGTTGGTGATTTGAATAAAAACGTAGCAGGAATTTCTGCATAAAAAGGATTGGTAGTGGCCGTAAAATAATTATCGCCGGAAGGATTGCCACCGGAAGTTTTGGAGCCCTTGCCGGTAAAGAGAATGCCGGGCTGAAAATAAAAACCCGTTGCCAGTTTTATATCTGTTAATAAACCAACCTGGAAACTTGTCAGCATTTTATTTTCATCAATATCGCCGTCGTTGGTGATGGTGATATTGGCAAGGTTGACACCGCCACGCAAAATGGGTTGACTATGCACCAAACCCTGTCCTAAAAAAATTGTACAAATTATTAAACTAAACTTTTTCATATACAAATATTTGTTGCTATACTTTCAAAAGTCCTGCCAAAAAAACTAAGCGTTATGATAAACTTTTATTAAAGGTTCACGCAAAATAGCTGCTGCATCGGTACAATGATAAAAAATAACTTTGGCAATATCCTGTGGTTGCACCCAAGTAGAAAAATCGGCCTTCGGCATTGATTGGCGATTTTGTGGTGTATCGATGGTGCTGGGCACAACAACGGAAGTTACAATATTTTTCCCTTTGGCTTCTTCATTCAGCAATTCTGCCAGCCGGAAAATTAGAGACTTGGAAAGGCTGTAAGCAATCATGCCTTTGCCGTTTCGCATATCCAAACCGGGTTTGGAGCCAATCAAAAAAATACGTCCCCGCTCCTGTTGCATCATTTGTTTGAAAACCGGCCGTACAATATTATATGTTGTGGCAAAATTCAACCGCCATTGTTTTTCTATATCCGTGGTAGAAGTATTTTGAATATTGCCCATGGCAAAACCACCGACGGTACAAACCAGTGCATCAATTTCGCCGTCTTTAGCCATGAGGTTTTCGACAAACTCCCGGGCCGCTTCTTCGTCCATCAGGTCAACTGTTTGGGTATCGAAAAAAATATTTTCAATGTCAATTTTTACTGTATCATGTGGTATAACGGTACCGGTTACCTGCCAATCGTTTTGTAAAAATTCGTTGACGAGTGCCTGGCCTAAATTGCCTGATGCGCCGGTAATAATTGCAGATTTCATTTTTTTCTTTAAAGTTAAAATAAATTGATTGTTGATTCAAAAAATAGACACCGGATCAAGTCCGGCGTGACGTGCAGTTGATTGACTAAAAGCTAATAGCTAAATGCTTCTCTCTTCAATGTCATTCCAACCCTGCCTACCGCAGGCACAGGTAAATACGGCGAGACGGTTGGTTAATGGACTATCGACTAAAGACTAAAAAACTACCGACTAAAATCTACGCTCCAGTCCAGACAGATTTTTTCAATTTATTTTTTTGCAGGCTTTCAAAATTATTGTCAATCTGCAATAGATTTTTCTCGTATTTAGCATTGGCATTTTTTATAAAGAATATGCTGCCCGGCCGGAAAGGAATATCCGTTAAGTTAATACTTGTCCTGAAAGATTTATACCGAACCGGAAGTACGAGATACATTGGTGCAATGATGCCGGCAGTCGAGATTTTTGTAATGCGAAAAACAAGAACTTTTTCCCAGGCGAAAACCTGGTTGCCATAATGATAAGTATTTATAGCAGGTTGGGGTTGTTTCCCATTGATTAATTCCAAGCCTTCTTCACTTTTTAAATAATCACTACAATCAATTTCATTTGCTTTCAATGTTTGAAAAGAAATGGACGAAGTATCTTGTGTAAACCAATTTGTATAATTCGTTTTAAGAAGTGGAGAACAAAATTTCATTTCAATGTCAAACCGCATACCTACGGTTGTTTTTGCGTCCATTGAAAATTTTACGTCGAGATAAGGTGATTGAGCGTTGAATACCAAAGGGCAACTCAGCAGGATAGAACAAAAAATTAATTTCATATTTTTTATTTTCTGCTTAAAAATAAGTTATCGATTGGTAATTCAATTACCCGTTGTTGGGTATTTTTTTGAAGATGGAATTAGTGATTGTTAATTAATAATTGTTAATTCTTAATTATTTATATTATTTAAAAACTAAAAGAAACCGGATCCCCGAAATCTTAAACAGGCCAGGTAAATCCTGTATGACATTTCATCCTCTAACGTCATGCTGAACTTGCCTGCCCCGTACTTAATACCGGGGATTCAGCATCATGTATTTTATAATGACTAAAGCCACCGGAACCCCGAAATCAAATATGGGGCAGGTAAATCCGGTGTGAGGGATAGTTGATTGACTATGGACTACAGACTAAAGACTATCAACAACCGACTCCCTTCTCTTTTCTCTTCCTTCCAAATATTCATCAAAAGTGGAAAGCTTGTCAATGGTTCCGTTTGGTGTTAATTCAATCACCCTGTTGGCAACGGTTTGCAAAAAAGTATGGTCGTGGCTGGCCAGTAAAATGACCCCTTTAAAATCGACACATTGTTCGTTAAACGCCTGGATACTTTCCAAATCCAAATGATTGGTCGGTTGATCGAGTAAAATAACATTCGGGCTTTGCAACATCATCCGGCTGAGCATACAACGAACTTTTTCGCCACCGCTAAGGACGGTTGTTTTTTTCAATACATCATCGCCGCTGAATAACATTTTGCCAAGAAACCCACGCAGGAAAGGTTCATCTACTTCGGTTTCATGTGGCGGCACATATTGACGCAACCATTCCATCAAGTTCATTTCTTCTTTAAAAAACCGGTCATTTTCCTGTGGCAAATAAGCATGTGTAATCGTACTGCCCCATTCATACGAACCTTCATCGGCTACAGCATCTGCATTGATGATATTCATAAACGCCGTTACCGCCAATGGGTCACGACTGACGATTGCAATTTTATCGCCTTTGTTTACAGTAAAACTAATTTTATCAAACAACACTCTTCCTTCCACTGTTTTCTTTAAATGCTGCACCGTCAAAATCTGGTTGCCCACTTCTCTTAGTTGCTGAAAAATAATGCCCGGATATTTTCGGTAACTCGGTTCTATTTCATCTATCGTTAATTTTTCCAATGCTTTTTTTCTGGAAGTTGCTTGCCGGCTTTTACTAGCATTGGCACTGAACCGTGCAATGAAATCGAGTAAGGCCTGCCGTTTTTCTTCTGTCTTTTTATTCTTGTCGGATAATTGTTTGGCCATTAATTGCGACGACTCGTACCAAAATGTATAGTTGCCGGTAAATATTTTTATTTTTTGTCGATCCACATCGGCAACATGTGTACATACTGCATCGAGAAAGTGTCGGTCGTGGCTGACGACTAAAACAACATTCTGATAATCGGCCAGAAAATTTTCTAACCAACCGATGGTTTCAATATCCAATCCGTTGGTCGGCTCGTCGAGCAATAGAATATCAGGGTTACCGAAAATAGCTTGTGCCAATAATACACGGAGTTTCAAATTAGCCGGAATATCTTTCATCAGGCTTTGGTGAAAAGATTCTTTTACATCGAGCTGGCCCAGTAAAGTAGCGGCATCACTTTCGGCAGTATAACCACCCATTTCGCCAAACTCTCCTTCGAGTTCTCCGGCCCGAAGGCCATCGGCTTCCGTAAAATCTTCTTTGGCATAAATGGCTTCCCTTTCTTTGGCAATTTCCCATAGATGGCTGTGGCCCATCATCACGGTATCCAACACTTTTTCATTGTCGAATTCAAATTGGTTTTGTTTTAACACTGCCAATCTTTCGCCCGGTGTAATTTCTACTGTTCCTTTATTCGGCTCAATTTCTCCACTAAGGATTTTCAATAAAGTACTTTTTCCGGCACCATTGGCACCAATCACTCCATAACAATTTCCTTTGGTAAAATTCAGGCTGACATCTTCAAACAATACTCTTTTACCATAGGCCAGTTTTATATTTTTTATACTAATCATTGCTTATTATTATTTCCGATTATTTTTTATGATAAGGCGTGCAAAGGTAGGCAAATTGTATGTCCTTTTTTTCCTATATAAGCAATAAAAAATCCTCCTGTTGTGAGCAGGAGGATTTTCAATATTTAAAAAGTATGATTATCTGTTGACAATAATGCTTACGCCTTTTGTGGCAATTTTGCCATTGGCCGTGCCATAAATAAACAGATGGTAAACGCCGTTGGGCACACCACTGATATCTAAAGACACCACACTGCCGTATGTAATTTCAACAAACTGTTGTGCATGTATTTCCTGTCCCAGTGAATTGAAAATTTTCACACCGATGGCATTGTACAAATCGCTGAAAATACCAATCTGGAAACGGCCGTCATTCGGCACCGGATATACTTTTACTGCACCATCCTTGTTGATGGTAATATGCCGTTGAGCACATTCATTTACCTGTATGCTGGAAGATTTGGTAGTAACGCAACCATTATTGGACATGACATAAGAAATGGTATGTGTACCAACGCCGGCATCGGCTGGTAAAAATACAGTAGCTGAAACACCGTTACCACTCCAAAGACCGCCAGATTGTGAAGCAGTAAGACTGAATGAAGCATCAGTCAAACATACATGCGCCGGCAGGTTAGTAATATCGAATACCGGATTGGCATTGACAGTAATAGCAGCCGTATTGGAAATACTGGAGCCGCAACCTGCGGTAACCACACAGCGGAATTCATAACCGTCTTGTCCAACCGGAATATTTGTTTCGTTATACACATTGCTTGTGGCGCCCGGAATATTATTCCAGGAAGAAGAACCCGGCTGACTGAATTGCCATTGGTAACTCAATGAACCCACACCTGTTGTAGCACTTACGGAGAAAGAAGCATTGCCGCCTTCGCAAATGGTTACATCAGTTGGATTCGTTTGCACATTCGGGTAGGTATTCACCGTTAAAGTGGCCGGATTGGTAATGCCCGGCGTACAAGGTGCACTGGTGATATAACAACGATATTGATAATGATGGAATGCCGGTGGAATGTTGTTCAGCATAAGTGAAGGCGTTGTAGCACCGGCATAATTACTGTTATTGGAAATATTATTCCAGTTATTGCCATTATCGGTACTTACCTGCCATTGATAACCTAAATTACTGCCGCTGGCTGCTGCAGCAAAGCCGGCGGATAACCCTTCACATACTGTTATATCGAGTGGATTGCCGGTAACGGTTACAGATGAATTGACCGTGAGTTTGGCAATGCCGGAAGTTGTAGCCGGAGCACAGGCTCCCTGGACTACACAACGATATAAATTACCATCCATTCCCACTGTGGTGGAGGCAATCGTATAGGTCGGTGACGTAGCACCGGGGATGGACTCCCAGTTGGCTCCATTATCTATACTCTCCTGCCACTGATAACTGATGGCCGATCCGGTACCTGTTACTTCAAAAGATGCGGCACTGCCGGAACAAACTGAGACATCATCCGGGTTTGAAGTTACCATTGGTTTTGTATTTACTGTAAGTGTTGCAGCATTTGAAGTGGAAACACCACATTGGCCTGTTACAATACAGCGATATTTATAACCGTCCATACCGGCTGTAACATTTGAAACGTTATACGCTGAGTTGGTGGCACCGCTAATGGGATTATAATTGGTACCGCCATCGGTACTCAATTCCCATTGATAAGCACTGGCACCGGTAGCAGTAACTGAGAAGGTGGCAATTTCGCCAACACATTTTGTTTGGTTGGACGGCTGACTAGTAATAGAAGGGCCACTACCCGGATTGATAGTAAATGTAATATCCCGGGTTATTGTAGGGCCGCCAACACCTGTTCCAATAACAGTTAGAGTGTAAGTGCCTGCCGGCAATAAAGACATATTCCCCAATTCAACCGTTGTAGAATTTGCATTTGGTGTTAAGGGATTGGTAGGGAAATTGACATTGGCCGGGAAACTGGGACTCACCGTTGCCGTCAAATTAATATCTCCAGTAAAATTACCGAGATAGGTGGCTACCAGGTTTCCTGAAATCATGGTTACCGGTGCCGGGCAATTGGCAGTTACTGGTGCCGGGCTATTAAAGGAGAATCCGTTTGGCGGAATAGTAATTGAAAAATTTGCATCAGAAATATCAAAGAAATAATTTCCTATCGCTTCAATTTTTATTCTGGCCGTAGTTGTAGCTGGTACAGATGGAATTGTTACAACCTCGCTTCCATCATTTGGTGTACTAGCTATTACAACCGTAGGATAAGTCAATCCACCGTCTGTCGATAAGGAAATTTTTACATTTGCTACATTGAATGGTGCTGCATCTGTGCCTGCTTTATTCCAGGTTATTGTTTGTGAAGAACCGGCAGGATAAGATTCCCCTCCATTTGGAGTTGTTAGCGCAAATGGTGTAGAACCAGCAGTTGTAATTATTACATCATTAGAGTTTTGACATCCCAAAGTACCACTTGATACTACACCGCCACCGCCGGCACGGTTATCTCTTACCGTTAGTCTGAATTTCATTTGACGAGCAACTTGTGGTAAAGTTTCGCCTTTGAGTCCGTTAGTTGTTGCCGGAGGATTAGTAGGATAACCTGCTAATATTACACTTATATCCGGGAAAGTTCTAGAGCCGGTTGTTTTAGGTAATCTTGGTTTAAATAAAGGAGCAGTAGTACTGTTTGCACCGTTATTCCAAGCTCCAGCAGGCCCCAAATCCATTTCTT
Source organism: Chitinophagaceae bacterium (assembly GCA_020437365.1). GTDB lineage: Bacteria > Bacteroidota > Bacteroidia > Chitinophagales > Chitinophagaceae > JJ008. Next base: position 7,740 of record JAGQWM010000068.1, read on the forward strand.
CCCATGAATAAGTTAAGGCATCACCGTTGGCATCAGTTGCAGTACCCGTCAATGTAAATGGTGTGCCAATCGGAATTGTTTTATTACTCGGCATCGAATTAATTATAGGCAGCGTATTACCTGTTGATGTAATAACAGCACATGAAGTGGATGTAACATGGTTACTTATTTCATCAAAACTAATAGCCTGAAAGACCGGGTCACTATGTGGTTGTATATCGTCACTCCCACAAATACCTGCATAGGCCATAATCGTATTTCCGCTACCCACTTCGTATGCTGTTGAACCGTTTCTGTTTCCACCGCCACAACTACCTGACTGGCTGTTAAATGTATGGTTCCCGCTATATTGATGGCCCATTTCATGGGCTACATAATCAATGTAAAATGGATCTCCAACAGGATTAGGTAAACCCGTTACGCCTCGGGCTTTAAATCCATTAACACAAACAACACCAAGCGAAGCAACGCCACCACCGCCGGTACTAAAGACGTGGCCAATATCATAATTTGCACTGCCAATTACATTATCAACATTCGTTTGGTTTTGTGAAAGCATTGCAAAACCACTATTGTTAGTATATGGATCGGTATTTCCGTCCAAATAAACGAGTAGGTTATTGTTGGGTATTAACTCCATTCTTACGGAAAGTTCATTTTCATAAACACCGGTAACTCTGTTTACAGCTGTATTCATGGCTGCTAAAACACCGGCAACTGTGGGGTTGGCACCGTCAACTGCATGGGCATATTCACCAGTACAAGCAAGAGCTAATCGATAAGTTCTTAAATCTGTTCCAAGACATGAGGCAGTTGTAAGATTTTGTCGATTTTGAACCGGATTATCATTTTCATTGATGCAAACAAAACCATCTGGTGAAGTTGCATCTTTACTATAATAACTCATATAAAATCCAAGATCTCCGTTGGCATATGGGTCAATCATAATTCTCCCGGTTTTGGCAGAAAGTATTTGTCCATGGAAACCGGTAAATGGATTATAATCAAATCGTATTGTGGCATAAGGATCATCAATACCTTGACCCAAAAATTGCCTCATATCAGGATATTTTGCTGCCAGCCCAGGCGACATAATATTACTTTCCCAAACTTTAAATTTTGCCATTTTGCCATTTGGCATGGGTATTTCCATGATTAAAGCATTGTCCCTTTCGACCGTCAGGTTTTTTTCGTCCGGTAAAGTCCAAAGAAAAGTTCGCAATTCATCTATATTGGCTGAATAACCAAAATACTTTTTGGGAAAAATAGTTTGTTGTCCATCTGTAGATTTTATTGCATTAAAACCGGCTGAAATAAAAAAACTATTTTGTCCAAAAGCCAAATTGACTAGTAAAGACAAACTAATAACAGCAAAAATTCTTTTGTAAATTTTTCTCATAAAAACTTTTTGTGTAATAATATAGTTGGAAAATCTGAATCAGATTTTCATAGGTTCAGCACCTACCAGAAGTTGTAAAAATAAGTAAAATCGTTTTATAACCGAAGGGTATCTATCCACAAAAAAATCCCATCACCGTAAATAGTGATGGGATTTATACTGATGTATTTATTTTTTATTAATAACCCATGCCACTCATATCCGGTGCGGCAGGATGTGCCGGTGCATCATCTTCTTTGGGTTTGTCGGCAACAACGGCTTCGGTTGTCAACAACATACCGGCAATAGAAGCTGCATTTTCCAATGCCACACGACTGACTTTAGTGGGGTCAATCACACCGGCTTTGAACATATTCTCATACACTTCTGTACGGGCATTGAATCCGAAATCGGCTTTGCCGTCTTTGATTTTTTGAACCACAATCGAACCGTCAATGCCGGCATTGGATGTCAAAATCCGAATCGGCTCTTCCAATGCACGGCGAACAATGGCCATACCGGTTTGCTCATCTGCCATTTGCCCTTTTACTTTTGCTTCCAGGCTTTCAATAGCACGGATATACGCAACACCACCACCGGGAACAATGCCTTCTTCCACAGCTGCCCTTGTAGCATGTAAAGCATCATCTACACGGTCTTTCTTTTCTTTCATTTCAATTTCAGTAGCTGCACCGATATATAAAACGGCTACACCGCCGGCCAGTTTGGCTAGACGCTCCTGCAATTTTTCTTTGTCGTAATCGGAAGTTGTGTTTTCTACCTGTGCTTTAATTTGATTGACTCTTGCCGTAATGTCTGCTTTCTTTCCTTTTCCACCTACAATGGTTGTATTGTCTTTATCAATGGTAATGGATGCCGCCTGTCCCAATGAAGATAAATCGGCACCTTCTAATTTATGTCCCAATTCTTCACTGATAACAGTACCGCCGGTCAATACGGCAATATCTGTCAGCATTTCTTTTCTTCTGTCGCCAAAGCCCGGGGCTTTTACTGCTGCAACTTTCACAGTACCACGTAATTTATTAACGACCAACGTAGCTAAGGCTTCGCCTTCTAGGTCTTCTGCAATGATTAATAACGGGCGGCCGCTTTGTGCTGTTTTTTCCAAAATCTGCAGAATATCTTTCATCGCAGAAATTTTCTTATCGTAAATCAGGATATATGGATTTTGCAATTCAGCTTCCATTTTTTCACTGTTGGTAACGAAGTAAGGAGATACATAGCCCCTGTCGAACTGCATCCCTTCTACTACTTCTACTGTTGTATCGGTTCCTTTGGCTTCTTCTACAGTGATGACACCTTCTTTACCTACTTTGGCAAATGCCTCGGCAATTAATTTACCGATTGTATCATCATTATTTGCTGAGATAGAAGCAACTTGTTGAATTTTTTTGCCATCGCTGCCTACTGTCTGGCTTTGGCTTTTGAGGCTGGCTACAACTAAGCTAACGGCTTTATCAATGCCTTTTTTCAAATCCATTGGGTTGGCACCGGCGGCTACCATTTTCAAGCCCTCGCTGATAATGGATTGCGCCAAAACGGTAGCAGTCGTTGTACCGTCACCGGCGATATCAGCCGTTTTAGAAGCGACTTCTTTTACCATTTGAGCACCCATATTTTCAATGGGGTCTTCCAGTTCAATTTCTTTTGCTACGGTTACGCCATCTTTCGTTACGGATGGGGCACCGAATTTCTTTTCAAGTACCACATTGCGGCCTTTGGGGCCCAATGTTACTTTCACGGCGTTGGCCAATGTGTCAACACCTTTTTTCATTTTATTTCTTCCGTCAATATCGAAGAATATTTGTTTTGCCATTATTAAAAATTTGAAATTTTAAAATGTGGAAATGTGGAATTGATTTTCAATATCAACACTTCCGATTATTTGATAGATTGTCTTGTTTTTGTTTGTGCTAATCTTACATTTTTGTAAAAGCACATTTACAGCTTACACAATTGCCAGGATGTCGGATTCTCTCATTATCAGGTAATCTTTACCATCGATTTGAATTTCCGTTCCGGCATATTTACCATATAAAACCGTGTTGCCGGCTTTTACCATAACAGGCTCATCTTTTTTGCCGGGCCCGGCTGCGATAACAGTACCACGTTGTGGTTTTTCTTTGGCCGTATCGGGTATGATGATACCACCGGCAGATTTTTCTTCAGCAGCATCTGCTTGTACAATTACCCTGTCATGTAATGGGGTAACATTCAATTTTTTTGCCATGATTGTATTGATTTTGTTTTTTATGAATAATACATCCCAATAATTTGGGACGGCAAAGGTAAGGCGAATTGTATGCCGATGTGTAAGAAGCGGAAAAAATTGCAGTTAAACTACATTTTTAACCTTATTTGACTTTTAATGACAGTAATTTTTTCAGTTGATGTGTCAAAAAAACAGATTTGGATAAAATTACTAAAACTGACATTAAACGGCATCCGGGGCATAAAGTTCAATTAGTTTCTCGATTGAAAACTCAATTCTTTTACCATTATATATGCCAATTAATAAAATTGGATGTATAACCTTCCTGTTATTCGGAATCTGAGCTCCATCAATAAGAGTAAAATCAAGATTAAATAATTGGTTCCCGTGTTGGGGTT
>JAGQWM010000069.1 GCA_020437365.1 Chitinophagaceae bacterium
TAAATATTACCATAAATCCATTGATTTGGATAAAGATAACGCCGATGCATACGTGGATTTGGGTCATTATTTTTATTCACTTTCCAAAGATGATTCTGCATTAGTTTATTATCAGAAAGCATTAACCATTGACCCGCAAAATACATTTGCCAACAATAATATCGGTTGGATAAATTACAATGAAAAAAATTATAATGAAGCCATCCGTTATTTCAAAAAAAGTATAGCCGATAATCCGCAATACATCAATCCTTACAGTGGCTTGGGAAAAGCGTTTTTCGAACTCAAACAATTTGATTCGGCCCGGATTTATTATGAAAAAGCATTTGCAAGCAATCCTGATAAATCATTTGTAAATATTTATATCGGAAATTTCTATCGGGAAATGAAGGCGTATGATTCTGCCAAAGTATATTACCGGCTGGCCGGACAATTGGATCCAACGTATGAAAAATCATTCAATTACTTAGGTAAAGTTTGTGATGAACTTCATCAACCCGACTCAGCTATTTTTTACTATCGCCGTGCATTAGAAGCCAATCCTTATTCAGCATTTGCTTATTTGAATATCGGTACGATTTACAAAGAGAAAAAGCAAGCAGATTCTACATACTATTATTTTCAGCAGGCTGTCAAAATGGAACCGGGTAATCCTTCTATCCTGAATACATTGGGCGTCATTTATGGCAATGAAAAAAATTATGATTCGGCAAAAAAATATTTTAAGCAGGCATTGCAAGTCAGGGCCGATTATAAACTGGCGGCCAAGAACCTTATAAAAGTTTACAGGGATTTGAATCAACCGGATTCTGTAGCTGCATTTTTGAAAGGAAATACTGTCAAAGAACAACAAGGTGGCAGTTCCTATTTCAATGATATTGGTACAGCCTTTCTCGACCAGAAGAGATATGACTCTGCCCGAAAATATTATTTGATTGCCTTGAATAATAGTGGCGACAATCCGGAAGTGTATAACAACCTGGCATTGGCCATGCGAGGGTTAGGGAAATTTGATTCGGCTCGGTATTATATGCAAATTGCTATACAAATGGATGATAAAAATCCGGTGTATTGGTCGAATATGTCAACCATATTTCGAAGTTTGAAACAAAATGATTCGGCTATTTATTATTTTCAGAAACGGGTTTTTTCCAGTCAAGGACAGGATGCGCAGGCATATTCTATTGTCGGCAGTTATGCATTTGGATTGAAAGATTATAATGCTGCGATTACATTGTTTAGTAAATCTATTGAACTGGCCCCACAAAATCCTTCGGCATATAGCAATATTGCGGCAGCATATATTCGTTTAGAAAATTATGATTCTGCCATTGTGTATTGCCAAAAAGCCATTCAATTGGATGATAAATATTTGACAGCATACGTCAATTTAGGGTTGGCTTATCACACCAAAGGGCAATATGATTCGGCTATCATTTATTTATCCAAGGCCATAGATTTGGATCCGAATGATGGAAAGAATTATTTTCGGTTAGCTTGTAGTTATGCTATGCATAAAGAATCTGATAAAGCTATTGATAATTTAAAAAAGGCATACAGAAAAGGGTACGATAATAAAAATTCATTATTATTAGATCCTGATTTATTCGACTTACGGAAATTGAAAGAATTCCAGGATTTGTTGGATAAATATATTCCCAATTGGCGGAATTTATAATCTCGTTTTCCCTCTTTAATTTATTTTTTATTGCCGTATATTTGCCGCTCAATTGGCGCCGTAGCCTGCATTTGTCGGCAGACAGGCTCAACTGAATAGTAAGTAGGAAAAAAAATTGGCCCCGTAGCTCAACTGAATAGAGCATCTGACTACGGATCAGAAGGTTTCAGGTTTGAATCCTGACGGGGTCACAAAGCCTTTTCGACGAAGTCGGAAAGGCAATTTTTTTTGATGGCGTTACAAATGCATTTGTATAAGCCATCAAAAAAAATTGACTGTTCCGCAAATATTGCGGAACAAAGGCTTTGAGTAAGCCCAATGCGAAAAGGATCATGTAATAATCCTGACGCAATTGCATAAATATGCTTAAATGAATTTGTATGGCACAAAAAAACCTCCCGGAAAAGGAGGTTTTATATTTAACATTCACTACAATTAATTGCGTTGTAATTTGGAAAGTAATCTCAGCAATTCGAGATACAACCAAACAATAGTTACCAATAAACCAAATGCGCCAAACCACTCCATAAATTTAGGAGCTCTCATTTCAACACCTTTTTCAATCATATCGAAATTCAGCAGCAGGTTAAATGCAGCTAAGCCAACGACGAGAATCGAAAAGCCAATTCCTAACGGCGTAGCGGCGTTCGTAAAGGAGCCGATTGGTGATCCCATCATCAGGAAAGTAATCCATTGAATTAAATAAAATACAGCAATAGCTGAAGTGGCCACCACAACGATCATCCGAAGCCTGGCCGTTACTTTTATAATTTTAAACCTGTAGATTAAATACATCACTGCAGTTACCAGCAAAGTAAGTGCAACAGCCTGGGTTGGTAATCCCGGGTATTGCGTATTGTACATGGCTGAAATGGTACCCACAAAAAGACCTTCTAAGATAGCATAGCCGGGAGCTAAGTATTGTGCCCAGGTTTTTTTGAACATCATGACAATGGCTAATCCAAGTCCGCCAAAAACACCAATCAGCATCAATGGCATTGGGTCGCTGCCTTTATCAAATTGATTCCAGGCAAATAATGTTGACGCAATCATCAAAGCCATTAAAATACCAAATTTGTTTAAGGTGCCGGCAACGGTCATTTCTTCACCGGTTTGTACGCCTTCCATAATGGTACCTTTAAAGGTTTTTTCCTGTAAGGTGGGATTGCTTGATTTGAATATTGACATAGTTATTTTTTTATGCAGTAAAGATACTGCGAATCATGAAAATGAATTCCTAAAATTACAAAGAAATGACGTAAGAAAATAATGGACCTTGCGTCGATTAAAAATGCCACCTGACAAAAGCTTCCATAGCAGCATAATGCGTCAAACCCAGCTCGGCATAAAGATTGGCAGTGGCTGCATTTCGCTCCTCAGCTCTTTGCCAAAACTCTCTTGAATCACTGCCCTGGAATGGCACCATGTCTTTTTGCGATTGATGTATGAAGATGCCAAACCTTTTTTGCAAAACCTGGTCGGGGCTCATTGGAATTGCCATTTCTAATTCTTCTATTTTCCATTCCTGCCAGGCACCTTTATATAGCCAAAGCCAACAATCATCAATCCATTTATTTTCCTCATTTTTTTTGGCTGATTCTTTGATGGCTTGCAATGCCTGTAATACAATTTGGAAACAAACAATATGCGTACCATGCGGATCGGCAAAATCGCCGGCACAATACACTTGTTGCGGTTTTATTTCTTTTAAAAAGTCGATGGTTAACCGAATATCTTTTTTGCTGACAGGTTTTTTCTCAATCATGCCGGTTTCATAAAACGGTAAGTTTTGAAAATGTACATTCTCTTCTTTTATTCCTACATAACGGCAAGTAGCTTTGGCTTCGCCACGACGAATCAATGCTTTAATTTCTCTGATTATTTTGGTATCTACCTGGTTCGATCTTTTACGTGCCAGGAATTTGCGGGCATTTTCCAGAATTTTCCCTGTCTTACGGGTATTGATACCTGCAATTTCTTCAAAGCCTACGGCAAAATCCAAATAACGGGTTACGAATTCATCTGTGACAGCAATGTTGCCACTGGTTTGATAACCGACATGCACATCATGTCCTTGATCATGCAAACGTTGAAAAGTGCCACCCATACTAATTATGTCATCGTCCGGATGAGGAGAGAAGATGATGATTTTTTTCGGGTAAGGTTCACTTCGTTCTGGATGTGCCGGAATATTGGCATTGGGTTTGCCACCGGGCCAGCCGGTTATGGAATCTCTTAATAAATAATATACTTGCAAATTTATTTCGTAAGCATCGCCTTTTTCCACAAGTAAATCACTTAGGCCGTATTCATTATAATCGCTGTTGGTAAGACTCAGGACAGGCTTCTTTAATTTTAAAGCCATATTAATGACGGCTTTTTTAATCATTTTGGGTGTCCATTCGCAATCGCCGGTGAGCCATGGTGATTTATTGCGGGTAAGCTCAGAAGCGGCTTTTTCGTCAACAACAAAACTGACGTCTTCATGATTTTGCAATAAAGAAGCAGGAACCAATTCACTATCATCATCTTCCGCAGCTTTTTTTATAACGGCTGCTTTGGCACTATCCCAGGCTAATAAAATAATTTTTTTGGCTTGCAGGATGGTGTGAATACCCATAGTAATGGCCAGTCGCGGTACTTCAGAGATATTTGCAAATTCATACGCATTGGCTATGCGGGTAGAATTATCAAGAGTAATCAACCTGGTTTTGGAATAAATACCTGAGCCCGGTTCGTTGAATCCAATATGTCCATTATTACCGATACCCAAAATTTGTATATCGATACCACCTGCATCTTCAATCATTTTTTCATACTGCCGGCAATGTTCTTTGATTTTTTCCTTCGGAATTTCACCATTCGGAATATGAATATTCGTTTGTTTAATATCAATATGCTTAAAGAGATTTCGCTGCATGAACTGATTGTAACTCTGCAAAGCATGATTGTCAATCGGATAATATTCATCAAGATTGAAGGTAATGACGTTTTTAAAACTCAGTTTTTCTTCTTTATGCATTCTTACCAATTCGTCGTATAGTGCTTTTGGTGTAGAGCCGGTGGCTAACCCCAGAACGCATTTTTCTTTTTTCTTTTGTTTCTGTCGTATCAGTGAAGCAATTTGTTGGGCAACATAAATGGAGCCTTCTGCTGATGTAGCAAATATGTTGATGGGGATTTTTTCGAAACTATCCGTTAACGTTGTATGTTTTTTTCCATGCATGAGAAATTAATATTTTATTTCACTTCAATTTCATCGACAAACAACCAGGCTTTGTGTCCTGCTCCGGGATTTCCGTCTTCTATTGTACCATGATTTTTTATGTCGATGCGTATATAACGGGCATTTTTACTATTAAAATCCACTTGTATAATGCCGTTGGTACTTTTATTAGAAATAAAATTGGTGGACTGCCCGGCTGGCGTATAATTTTTTCCATCGTCAGAAATTGTAACATTTACAGATGACGGTTCCCAAATCCATGAACCTTTATTGCTCATTGTATGTACTACAACAGATGAAATACTTTTTATTTCGCCAAGGTCAATGAAGGCATTACAATCTTTACCGTCAAAACCAAGAAACTCTTTGCTTCTCCCCAAACCTTTGGTATTCACCACGCCATTTACCAACGTAAAAGCTCCATCGCCGGGATAATTTTCACTCGCCGGTTCTTCTAAACTTATATTTTTTCCGGTGGCCTTATTGAAAATAAAACTTTGTGATAGTTCCATTTTTTGATTGTCAACCGAATACGTACAAACCGGAGTAGATGCAGTTTTTATTAATAAAGGTTCCGTATAAACCAATTCATTATCTTGTTCTAAAAAACGAATATGGATACTATCATCAGTTTTTCCGGTCAGCTTCCAAAGTATTCCGTTGCGGTCGGCAGTAGGAAGTATTTCAGTTTTTAAATCAAAAAATGCTTTACTGTAATTGGCGCCCCATTTCTTATATCGATTCAATTGTGCAGGTAACCTGTTTGCGAAATTTTCCCAATTTTTATTTGGCAGTTCTGTCCAAAGTACTTCACTCAAAGCGGCCATTCTTGGAAAAATCATGTATTCAACCTTTGCAGTGTTGCCAATATATTCAGTCCATACATTGGCTTGTGAACCCAGAACAAAATGACTCTCATTTTGGGATAATTCTTTAGGAATCGGATTGTAGGCATACACTTTTTCAATCGGATTATAACCACCAATGGTAATGGAATCCTCGTATTCAGTTTGTGAATGGTCAAAATAAACAGGGTTACCCGGTGTCATAATGACGTCATGTTTTTCTTTGGCAGCCTGGATGCCGCCGGCTTCGCCACGCCAACTCATGACAACTGCATTGGGAGCCAATCCGCCTTCAAGTATTTCATCCCAGCCAATAAGTGTTTTCCCTTTGCTGTTGACATATTTTTCTATGCGTTGAACAAACCAGCTTTGTAATTCATGTTCATCTTTGAGTCCCATTTTTTTCATTCTTTCCTGGCAAACCGGACATTTAGCCCAATGAGTTTTAGGTGCTTCATCGCCACCGATGTGTAAATATTTGGATGGGAATAAAGCACATACTTCGTCAATTACATTGTCTAAAAACATAAAAGTAGAATCTTTGCCGGCGCAAAAAATATCATCAAACACACCCCAGGTTTCCTGTACCAATTTCTTCGGCCCCTTTTGCAATTCGTCTTTGCTTTGTTCCGAAATCATATTTTTAGGGATAGCTGTTGGTTCATTCGGAAAACAACTTAACCACGGATAGGCTGCTATGGCTGCTGAAGAATGTCCGGGCATTTCTATTTCAGGTATTACATCAATATGCCTGTCCTTCGCATATTGTACTACTTCTTTTATTTCTTCTTGTGTATAATATCCACCATATTTTTTATTGTCATTGCCCGTTCCGGGATACCGCCCAATCAACGTACCATTTCTCCAGGCGCCAATGGAAGTCAGTTTTGGATATTTTTTGATTTCAATTCGCCATCCCTGGTCATCCGTCAGGTGCCAATGAAATTCATTGAGTTTATGATAGGCTAAGTAGTCAATATATTTTTTGATAAAACTTACCGGGAAAAAATGGCGACTAACATCTAAATGCATTCCACGGTATTGAAAACGAGGAGCATCTTTTATACTGAGCTGTGGAATTTCAATATTACTAGTTGTAGTGGGTAATAATTGAATCAGTGTTTGAATTCCACAAAATACACCGTCTGTATTATTTTCTGATGCAATTTCAATGGATTTCTTAGTGATTTCCATTGTATAAGCACCTTCGGTATGACCTTGTTTATTGGTATTGTTTTCTTGGAGAAAAATATACGGCTCAGTTTTTTTGCTTGTTGTTGGCAGGACTTCGGGTTTGATTTGGTAGTATTGTTGTAAATAACTTTGCAAATACAATGCATCTTTTTTTAAATGCTCGTTGCCGCTGTAGTAGATTTTGGTAGCCGCTGTAAGTTCAAATTTTTTATTTGAGTTAGAAACTTTTATCTCATTCGGTTGTGGAATAATGTTTACTTTTTGTGCAATACTTGCAAAAGAAATGAATAAGGCGCCAAGGAAAATAGCTTTTTTCATACCAGAAAAAATTATTAGATGATGTGTTTATTTTTTCAAAATATCTGAACCCTTAAATGTAAGATTAATCGAATAAATATCCATTAAATTCAAAGACTAAAATGTAATAAAATATTTATTTGCTGAAGGCAAAATTTATTTATTTAGTTTTACAGTCAATGCCATCAAATAAAGACATCGTAGCCAATTTTTATTCGGCCTTTCAGCGGTTAGATTACCGGGCTATGAATGCTTGTTATGTGGACGATATTGTTTTTAGCGACCCTGTTTTTGGCTTATTACGGGGCGATGAAGTCCGGTATATGTGGGAAATGCTCTGCCGGAATGCCAATGAATTTTCTCTGCAATTTTCCAATATAAAAGAATTGGATGAAGAATATACGACTTGCGAATGGGTGGCCAGTTATACTTTCTCAAAAACGGGGAAACGAGTTGTTAATCGCATTAAAACGTATATGCGTTTCCGTGATGGAAAAATTATTGAGCACAGTGATGCTTTCCGGTTGAGTAAATGGGCTGCCCAGGCTTTGGGTTGGAAAGGGAAATTATTGGGTTGGTCAAATTTTTTTAAAAGAAAAATTCAACGCAATGCTCAACAAAGTTTAATCAAATTCATTGAAAAGAAAGAAGCAGAAAAAGTAAATCCTCATGATTAATTTTAGATGACTTCGTTTGCTGTTACCACTTTTTCAGACAACCATAAAAACTCAGCAATAAAATTGTGAATTGCATGATCAAAAGCTTTATCAAGCAAACTGCCATCTGCCGCAAATTTTTTATCTACTGTAGGTACAAGCAAAAGATAAGGTGAAGCAATGCCAAAAAGTGCTGGTACCAGTAATAGCATTTGTTGAGCTGCCCGCATACCGCCCATAGCACCCGGCGAAGCGGTAACAATCCCGAATGGTTTATGATGCCTTTTCGGAAAATGATCCAAGAGATTTTTGAGAGCAGGAGAGTAACTACCATTAAATTCAGGTGACACTAAAATGTAGGCATCTGCATTGCACATTCTTTTGGCCAAAGGTTTAAAATCAGCTGGTGTGTTTTCTACAGTTGACCAAACCGATTGAATCGGTGGAAGTGACGAGTCGTTTAAATCAATGAGACCAACTGAATGTCCGGTGGTTTCTTGAAGTCGATTGGCTAAATGCAAAGCCACCCTTTTTGTTAAACTGTTTTTTCTTGGACTGCCAGAAAGAATTTCTATACGCATAAAGTAAAATTGAATGCAAATATATAACATAATGTTTAAACATTGAATAAAATTTGAAACAAACATTTTGATTGCAAGGATAGTTGCAGCTAAATCGGTTAATTTCGGAAGCATAAAAACAAAACAATGAACAGACGAAAATTTGTTAAAGCTTCTGCCTTCAGTTCAATGGCGTTATCAATCCAAAAAATCGGCGCCTGCAATTTTGATTCAGCAGTTGTAAAAGACAACCCGATTGTTATTTCTACCTGGGATGCAGGTTTGCGGGCCAACAAAGCCGCCTGGCAAATTCTAAAAGATGGCGGTAGAGCTTTGGATGCGGTAGAAAAAGGTGTGATGGTAACCGAAGCAGAACAAAATTGTTGTGTCGGCTTAAGTGCTAATCCGGACCGTGATGGGTTCGTGACGTTGGATGCATCTATAATGGATGAATATTTTAATTGTGGTAGCGTTGCTTTCCTTGAGAGAATTAAACATCCGATTTCAGTGGCAAGAAGAGTAATGGAGAAAACACCTCACGTCATGTTGGTGGGAAGTGGTGCACAGGAATTTGCCGTAGCAGAAGGCTTCCCATTAGAACCTCAGGAACTATCGGAGCAGGCGCAGAAAAATTATGACAACTGGTTGAAAAAATCGAAATATACACCGCCGGCCATTAATGTAGAAAGTCAGATCAACCCCAAAAATCATGGGCCTTTTGCTCCTTATAAATTAGACAATGGAGAATGGAACCACGATACAATCGGGATGGTGGCCATGGATGCAAAAGGAAACCTGAGTGGTAGTTGCACTACCAGTGGTGCGGGTTTTAAAATGCGTGGCAGGGTAGGTGATTCCCCCATTATCGGTGCCGGCCTTTTTGTCGATAATGAAATAGGAGCTTGTACCGCTACCGGCCAGGGTGAAGATGTCATACGCATTGCAGGTTCACATACAGTAGTCGAACTGATGCGACAAGGATTATCACCGGAAGAAGCTTGCCAAAAAGCTATTGAAAGAATCATGAAGATAAAAGGGAAAGATGCTGAAAAAATACAAGTGGCATTCCTGGCATTGAATAAAAAAGGGGAAGTGGGTACTTATGCCATACACAAAGGATTTAGTTATGCCATTAAGAGAAATGATTTAGAAGCCCTGATTCCATCGAAATATAAAATGGAGTGATAATTCATTTGCAAATTTTTTAAAAATAATTTTATGCCGGGAACATTTTCACAACTTTATATACAGATTGTTTTTGCTGTAAAAGGTAGAGAAAATCTTATTAGTAAAAATTGGAGTACTGTATTGCACAAGTACATTGCGGGAATTATTAATGGGAAAAATCAAAAACCAATAATAGTAAATGGCATGCCCAACCATATTCATGTGTTTGTTGGATTGAGACCTGTGATGGCTATTGCTGATTTGGTAAGAGATATTAAAAACAATAGCTCCAATTTTATTAATGAGCGAAAATTTGTTAAAGGGAAATTTTCTTGGCAGGAAGGTTATGGTGCGTTTTCTTATTCGCATGAGCAAATCAATAAGGTGTATCAATATATTTTGAATCAGGAATTACATCATCAAAAATTATCTTTTCAGGAAGAATATCTTACTTTGTTAAAAGAATTTGATATAGCGTTCGAAGAAAAATATTTGTTTGAATGGTATAAATGAAAGTCTTGAATCTGTCACCCCTTCGGGGTTTGGATTGGATGTTCAATTGTTTTTTATAATCCTTATACCCCTTCGGGGTTTGGTTTATGTCGTATTAGATTTTATCGTAAAAAGGCCTTCGGGGTTTGCTGCTAATAAATATGTATGGAATTTTTCTAAAAAGAATAAATGAATAAAAGCCCGAAGGGCTGGCATTATTATAGCATTAATAAAGGTAGCAATTTTAAACTCCGAAGGAGTGACATAAAAACAACGAAATATATGGGATAAATGCTTTGTATAAATGAAGATTAAGAATCTGTCACCCCCTTCGGGGTTTGGATTGGATGTTCAATTGTTTTTTATAATCCTTATACCCCTTCGGGGTTTGTTGCTAATAAATATGTATGGAATTTTTCTAAAAAGAATAAATGAATAAAAGCCCGAAGGGCTGGCATTATTATAAGCTAAAATAAAATCATAATTTAAACTCCGAAGGAGTGACATAATCAATAACGGAATAAATGGGATAAATGCTATGTATAAATGAAGGTTAAGAATCTGTCACCCCCTTCGGGGTTTGGATTAGATGTTCATTTGTTTTTTATAATCCTTGCACTCCTTCGGAGTTTATTTCGTTTGTACATTTGTTTATAGAATCATTGTACCCCTTCGGGGTTTTATTTTTTATAAATTTGAAATGTTTTTTATTATCGAAATTGAAACTGATAAAAACCCAAGGACTGGAATTTCTGTAAAAATTAATGAAGACATTGGGATAAACGCCGAAGGAGTGATATTATTAAACTATGGCAACTAAAAACTATAAAATAGAAATAGCCACTTCCGATTTCGCAACTACAAAAGCAGCAGTTGAAGGTGGTGCCGACAGGATAGAACTTTGTGCCAACCTGTTTGAAGGAGGTACAACACCATCTTACGGTACAATTCAACTTTGCCGGGAAAAGTTTTCAGTTGATTTATTTCCCATCATCCGGCCACGAGGTGGCGATTTCTTATACTCAGATGAAGAATTTGAGATTATGTTGCGGGATGTTCGGTTTTGTAAACAAACCGGTTGCGATGGCGTTGTCATTGGTTTATTACAACGTGACGGCACTTTGGATAAAGAAAGAACAGCATTGTTGATAGAATCGGCTTATCCATTAAGTGTAAGTTTTCATCGGGCATTTGACAGGTGTATAGACCCGTTTCAAACAATGAAAGAATTGATAGAGTTGGGTTGTGAGCGTATTTTAACTTCCGGCCAGCAGCCGGTAGCCGAAAAAGGGATAGAGTTGATTGCCGCTTTACAAAAAGAAGCCAACGGAAAAATTATTATCATGCCCGGTAGTGGCGTTAAAGTAAGCAATATTCAGTTGCTGGCGCAAAGAACGGGTTGTATGGAATTTCATGCATCCTTGCGAAGGAAAGAAAAATCCATGATGGATTTCATGCATCCTTCATTTGAAAATGACGAAGAAAGCTATAGAAACAATTATATTGACAGTGAAGAAGTAAGAAAATTAAAAGAAATAATTAATAATGGTTAAAATACATTTTCAGTATTCAGCTTCTTCCTGCTATTGCTTTGCGTAAGAAACTTTGCA
>JAGQWM010000006.1 GCA_020437365.1 Chitinophagaceae bacterium
TCAGTATGAGTTGACACATGGCCAGGCTATTGCCATTGGCATGACCTATGCCGCCAATATTTCCGAACAGTTGAATGGATTTACACAAACAAAAAAACTAACAAACTTATTGGAGAAATATCATTTGCCAACCTATGCCACTTATAATCAAGAAAAAGTTTTTGCTGTATTGAAAATGGATAAAAAAAGAGAGAAAGAATTTATTCATTATGTTTTATTGGAAAAAATTGGAAAAGCCGTTTTGCAACCGATTCCCTTAAAAAAATTTTCAAAGATTTTAGAAAGCCTGTCATGAAAATTTCAATTGAACCATCCGTAATAAAAGGCTCGGTGCAGGCACCACCGTCGAAAAGTTCGATGCAAAGAGCATTGGCGGCAGCTTTATTGCACAAAGGAAAAACAGTGATTCAAAATGCAGGCCTTTCTGATGATGATAAAGCCGCAATAGCCATTATTAAAAAATTGGGTGCCGAAATTCAAATACATAAAAATGAAATTGAAATTCAAAGTGAAGGGTTTCCGCAAGGTGTTTTATCCGGGCAAAAAATAAAATTGCACTGCGACGAAAGTGGATTGTCCTTGCGTTTGTTCGCTGCCATCGCAGCTTTACATCACGAAGAAATAATACTGGACGGTGAAGGTAGTTTACAAAAAAGGCCGATACAATTTATTAAAGATGCTTTGACGATTTTAGGTGTCAACGTAATAACAAATCAGGGGCATTTGCCTATGACAATTCAAGGCCCGTTAAATGTACAATCACTGGAAGTTGATGGCGCTGTTAGCTCGCAGTTTCTTTCGGGTTTACTCATGGCAGTGAGTGCAGCCGGTGCCGAAGATGTGGCCATTCATGTAAAAGATTTAAAAAGCAAGCCCTATATCGATTTGACACTTGCCGTGATGAAACATTTTTGTATGCCCGTACCGGAAAATAAAAATTACGAAACCTTTGTTTTCAAAAAAATGGTAACACAAACTTCAGATACTAAAGCAGTGCATTATACGGTAGAAGGAGATTGGAGCGGTTGTGCATTCCTGTTAGTTGCAGGTGCCATTGCCGGCCCGGTTACGATTCACGGATTAGATTTAACTTCTACACAGGCCGATAAAAAGATTATGGATGCCTTGATGGAAGCCAATGCAGCCATAGCTGTAGAAGCCAAATGCATCAAAATACATCCTTCCGATTTAAAGGCTTTCGAATTCGATGCTACTGATTGCCCCGATTTATTTCCACCTTTGGTGGCGTTAGCAGCGTATGCTCAGGGAGAATCAACCATAAAAGGGGTGAACCGATTGAAACATAAAGAAAGCAATCGGGGAAAAACTTTGCAACAGGAATTTACCAAAATGGGTGTAAAGATTTCTTTGCAAGATGATGAAATGAAAATTTATGGAACAGGACTGGTACAAGGTGCAGTGATTGATTCGCATAATGATCATCGGATTGCAATGGCAGCTGCCGTTGCGGCTTTAAAAGCCAATACCAGCATGACTATTTTAAATGCTGAAGCGGTAAATAAATCTTATCCCGGTTTTTATTATGATTTGAAAAACCTTGGCGCCACAGTATCTTTACCGGTGATACCATTTTCGGATGAAGTAAAGAATTAATTATTCATTTAAAACAAACTGCTTTGAATTCATTGGGCCGTTTATTCCGCATTTCAGTTTTTGGCGAATCGCATGGCGAGTGTGTTGGCATTACAATTGACGGTTGCCCGGCAGGATTGTCCATTGATCAAAATGAATTTTTACTTGACTTGGAAAGAAGAAAAGGTGTCAATCAAAAAGGAACGACTCCAAGGAAAGAGGAAGACCTGCCCATTTTCAAAGCAGGCATTTTTAACCATACGACCACAGGTTTTCCCATTACAATTTTATTTGAAAATAAAAATGTACGTAGCGAAGATTATACAAAACAAAGAGATATTCCTCGTCCGGGACATGCTGATTGGGTGGCGCATCAAAAATTTGGCGGTTATGAAGATTATCGGGGCGGTGGGCATTTCAGCGCAAGATTAACGACAGGCATTGTTGCCGCCGGCGTTATTGCCAAAAAATTATTGAACAAAATTTCTGATAATCAAAAAATAAATGTGCAGGCTTCGGTGATAGAAATAGGAGGAGAAGCTGATTTGGAGAAAGGTTTACAAAAAGCCATTGATGCCAAAGATTCTGTTGGTGGTATTATTGAATGTCGGGTTACAAATATGCCGGTTGGCCTCGGCGAACCTTATTTTGATTCAATAGAATCGGTGTTGTCCAAAATTATTTTTTCCATTCCTGCGGTTCGTGGAGTAGAATTCGGAACCGGGTTTGCAGCAGCCAAAATGTTTGGAAGCGAACATAATGATGCTATTGAAAATGAAACAGGAAAAACAACAACCAATCATGCAGGTGGTGTTGTCGGCGGTATCAGCAATGGCAACGATTTGGTTTTCCGATTGGCTATAAAACCCACTTCTTCAACGCCGGCACAACAAAAAAGTTTAAATTGGTCTTCGGGCCGGCAAGAAACATTCAGCATCAAAGGAAGACATGATCTTTGTGTGGCACTGCGGGCACCGGTCATTGTGGAAGCTGTTACCGCTATTGTCCTTGTCGATTTTTTATTACAATCGCAACAATTAAAAAGAATTTTATAATGCCACTTATATATCATATTACTTCCGCTGGAGAATGGGCGGCTGCCAAAGAAAAAGGAATGTACGAAGCCAAATCACTTCAAGCAGAAGGATTCATACATTGTTCTTTTGATAACCAGGTCGAAGGTGTGCTGGAAAGATATTTTGCCGGAAAAAAAGATTTGGTAAAATTGGTGATTGATCCTGAAAAACTAACCGGCAAGTTATTATTTGACTGGTCAAAATCTATTGCTGATACTTTTCCGCATGTGTATGGGCCTATCAATACCGATGCCGTAATTGAAGTTATTCGCCTGTAATTTTTTTCAATTTTTTAAATGGTAGGTCTAAGATTTCATAATGAATAGAATCGGACCAGCTATAATGCCACCATTCATTTTCATAAGCTTTAAATCCGTATTGCTCCATTGTTGTTTTTAGCAATTTCCTGTTTTGTAAAATCGCTTCTGGCAATTGGTTGAATGCTTGGTGTGCCGAATCTGTAAAATTATCGAAGCCGGTTCCCATATTTAATTCTTTGTTGGTTTTTTTATCGATAATCGTGAGGTCAACTGCAACGCCACGGTTATGTCCACTACCGTTTTTGGGATTGGCCACATATCTTTCATCATGTACCAATTCCCAGAATTTTACCGTCACTGCATAAGGCCTGTATGCATCAAATATTTTCAAGCCCAATCCTTTTTTCAATAAAGATTTTTGCACTTGTTGCAATGCCAAAGCTGCCGGTTTACGGAGAAATGTTATTGCGGTTTTTTTCGGGTACATACGCCGTTGCATAAAATTGTTCAACGTGGCATACCGAAGGTCGTACACCAAGCCGGGCATAAGCTGATGCAATTCAAACATATTTTTTTGGGGTTCCAATTGCACTTGCTGTAAATAGTCTTGTACTTTGTGAGTCACTTCTTTCGCTAATATTGTTTCTTGGCAATTGGCATTTTTACCGGGCAATAAGAGCATCAGGAACAATAGAAAAAGGATTTGTTTCCGTAATTGAATAGGCCATTTTTGCTGCATAGTAATTTTGAATTTACAGGAAAATATTGGTTCGGAAATTGTTCAATAAAATATTTCCAAATATTAAAGGTAGCCGTTACTTTTGTAGAGTTACATTTAAACACATGCTCATGAAGAAAATATTATTTTTATTGTTAGGATTGTACATGCTGGTACCATCCACGTACAGCCAGGAAGATAATTTGATGCCCAAATCTTTGGGTATAAATTTCTTCTTAAATGATTTTACAACTGCTGCCCGTATTCGTTCCTCTTCACTTTCCACTGTCTTAAGAACAAATTCATTGGAGAAATTGAAGAACATGAATCCCGGTTTATCTATTTCTTATTACAAAGGTTTGCGTAGCCATTTGGATTTGGTAGCCACTGTAGGCGGCTCATTCCTCGATTATCCAATGGAAGGAAAATCATTTTCACGCAATAATTTTTTGCTGGAAGCCAATGCAGCGCTGAACTTCAAAATAACTTCTGAAGACTATTGGGTTCA
Organism: Chitinophagaceae bacterium; assembly: GCA_020437365.1. GTDB lineage: Bacteria > Bacteroidota > Bacteroidia > Chitinophagales > Chitinophagaceae > JJ008. The sequence goes on from JAGQWM010000006.1 coordinate 4,156, forward strand.
GCCGTACATCACTGCCGGGCTTGGTGGACATAAATACCTTGGCTATTATGGTGCTTTCATGCCCATTGGCGCAGGCCTGAAAATTAATTTACTCGACGAAGCACAAATCGTTGCTACTTCTACTTACCGTATTCCGATTACGACACAAACAGCCAGTTATCATTTCCAACATAGTGTAGGAATCATCGGTAGATTAGTAAAGAAAAAAGAAAAAAAGATAATTCCACCACCGCCACCGCCGCCACCTGCTGATACGGATGGTGATGGTATTTTGGATAAAGACGACAAATGCCCTGACGTAAAAGGCGTAGCCAAATACCAGGGATGTCCCATTCCTGATTCTGATAAAGATGGTATCAATGACGAAGAAGATAAATGCCCGCAAGTTGCCGGTTTGGCCCGCTACCAGGGTTGTCCTATTCCTGATTCTGATAAAGATGGCATCAATGATGAAGAAGATAAATGCCCGCAGGTTGCCGGTTTGGCTCGTTACCAGGGTTGCCCTGTTCCGGATTCCGATGGTGATGGTATCAACGATGAAAATGATAAATGCCCGAGCTTGAAAGGTACTGAAGCCAACCAGGGTTGCCCTGAAATTCAACCCGAAATGAAAAAGAAGGTTGATGTAGCGGCTAAGAATATTTTATTCATTACCGGTAGTGCCAAATTGCAATCCAAATCTTATAAAGGATTGAATGATGTTGTGGATATTATGAAAGCCAACCCGGATATGTTGCTCAAAGTAGATGGCCATACAGATAATGTTGGTAAAGAAGATATGAACCAGACATTGAGCGAAAACAGGGCCAATTCTGTCAAAGATTACCTCGTCAGTAAAGGCATTGATGCCGACAGAATTACAGCTGAAGGTCATGGAGAAACAATGCCGATAGCTACCAACAATACCGCTGCTGGACGTAAATTGAACCGTCGTTCAGAATTAACGCTTAGCTATTTCAAATAAATAATAATCTTATAATTATTGAAATGTCCTGCCGTTTGGCGGGACATTTTTTTTATCTCTTTTTCCACATTCAAAACAGGCAGGAATTTCCATTAAAAAAATCCGATAATTCCCCTACCTTTGCGCCTCCAAAACCAAAAAGGTTTGGAGTTTATTATAGCATTCAAAAACTGTAAACAAGAGCAGTCATGGCAAATTTAAAATTGCAAAGAAACTTTGGTATTGCGGCACATATTGATGCCGGAAAAACGACAACAACAGAACGTATCCTTCGCTATACAGGAATGATACACAGAATAGGTGAGGTGCATGATGGCGCAGCCACTACCGACTGGATGGACCAGGAAAAAGAAAGAGGCATTACCATTACTTCTGCAGCGGTAAGCTGTAACTGGAGCTTTCCTACCGATAAAGGAAAACCCACTGCCGATTCTCAACAATATGCTTTCAATATTATTGACACACCGGGCCACGTTGACTTTACCGTAGAGGTAGAACGTTCTATGCGGGTATTGGATGGTTTGATTGCTTTGTTTTCTGCAGTAGATGGCGTGGAACCACAATCTGAAACCGTTTGGCGCCAGGCCAATCGTTATGGCGTTCCCCGTATTGGTTTTGTCAATAAAATGGACCGTGCCGGTGCCGACTTTCTTATGGTCGTGAAGCAGGTAAAAGATATGTTGGGTTCCAAAGCCGTTCCGTTGCAATTACCTATCGGTGCCGAAGATGATTTCAAAGGTGTGGTGGACTTAATAAAAATGAAAGGCATTATCTGGCACATGGAAACTGAAGGCATGACTTTCGACGAAATTGATATTCCTGAAGATATGCTCGAAGAAGCACAAACCTGGAGAGCCAGTTTGGTAGAAGCCGTAGCGGAATATGATGAAGCCTTATTGGAAAAATTCTTCGACGACCCGGATTCTATTTCCGAAGATGAAATACATGAAGCCATCCGCAGGGCAACAGTAGATTTATCTATTGTACCCATGATGTGTGGTTCTTCCTTTAAAAATAAAGGCGTGCAAACTGCATTAGATGCTGTTTGCCGTTATCTGCCTTCACCGTTGGATATCCCTGATACAAAAGGTACCAATCCCGATACAGGCGAAGTCGAAACTCGTCAATCGGACCCCAAAGCACCTTTTTCTGCTTTGGCATTTAAGATTATGACTGACCCGTTTGTGGGCCGTCTGGCTTTCTTCCGTTGCTATTCCGGTCACCTCGATGCAGGTTCTTATGTGCTGAATGTAAGAAGTGGAAAAAAAGAAAGAATCAGCCGTATCATGAAAATGTTTGCCAACAAACAAAACCCGGTCGATTTTATCGAAGCCGGTGATATTGGTGCTGCTGTAGGTTTTAAAGAAATAAAAACAGGTGATACATTATGCGATGAAAACCACCCGATTACTTTGGAGAATATGTTTATTCCCGAGCCGGTAATTGCAGTGGCCGTAGAACCCAAAGCCCAGGCCGATGTTGATAAAATGGGAATGGCTATCGCCAAATTGGTAGAAGAAGACCCAACATTGCGTGTCAATACCGATGAAGATACCGGGCAGACTATTCTGCGTGGCATGGGCGAATTGCATCTTGAAATTATTATCGACCGTATGCGCCGTGAATTTAAAGTGGAAGTGAATCAGGGTGCACCGCAGGTGGCATATAAAGAAGCGTTCCAGCAAACCATTGAACACCGTGAGATTTTGAAAAAGCAAACCGGTGGCCGTGGTAAATTTGCCGATATTAAATTTGAATTGGGCCCGATTGATGCTGAATGGAAAAAAGAAAACCCGGATAAACATTTTCAGTTTGTCAACGATCTGTTTGGCGGTTCTATTCCCCGTGAATTTGTACCGGCCATTCAAAAAGGTTTTGAGCAAGCCATGACCAATGGTGTGTTAGCCAATTATCCGGTTGATAATTTGAAAATCAGGATTTTTGATGGTAGTTTCCACCCGGTTGACTCCGATTCTATGTCATTTGAACTTTGTGCCAAACAAGGTTTCCGTGAATCCGCAAGAAAAGCACAGCCGGTATTGTTGGAACCCATTATGAAAGTAGAAGTCATTACACCTGCAGAATATATGGGAGATGTTACCGGCGACCTGAACCGTCGTCGTGGCCTGTTGGAAGGAATGGATACAAGAGCAGGTGCTGAAGTTATTAAAGCCAAAGTACCGCTGAGCGAAATGTTTGGTTATGTAACCCAGCTTCGTTCACTGACTTCCGGAAGAGCATCCTCAACCATGGAATTCTCACATTACAACCCTGCACCAGCCAATATTTCCGAAGAAGTGATTGCCAAGGTGAAAGGGAAAGTGAGTGCTTAAATAATTGAAGATTTAACTATTGAAAATCCCGTGGGAATAGCCATGGGATTTTTTATTTTGAGAAATAATGCTGCTGGTTTTAAAAAATAGCATGGTTTCATTCGAACCGGAAGGATAAAGGAAAAAAGGCAAGGTTTAAATTTTTGAGAATCAATATTATAGGTTAGGTTGGGAGATTCATAAAAAGATTCTCCACAAATTGAAAAATAATAGGCAAGTATTTGGTACTATTCACTCTCACCCTTACCTTTGCACTCCCAAAAGAAAATTGGGTTTAATACATGTCGCAAAGAATCAGAATAAAATTACAATCATACGATCACAACCTGGTTGATAAATCAGCAGAGAAAATCGTAAAAACAGTTCGAAGTACCGGAGCCGTTGTTACAGGGCCTATTCCTTTACCAACCCGCCGGAAAGTATTTACCGTTTTACGTTCACCACACGTAAACAAAAAAAGCAGGGAGCAATTCCAGTTGGCCACGCATAAGCGGTTGATGGATATTTATACTTCCTCATCCAGAACGGTGGATGCGTTGAGTAAATTAGACCTTCCCAGTGGTGTGGAGGTAGAAATAAAAGCCTAATCGCTTTTATTTTTTAGTTCTTATATTTTGAATTCATTTTTGCTATCTCTCAATCCCTCACTTGCGGGAGAAAAGAGCTCTGGCCGATAACATAAAAACAAGCCATTCAGGGTTTGTTTACTGCCGGTACTTCCAGCGTCTTCTTTACAGAAGAACATATATTCTCATAAATGACTTATGCAGAACAAAGGGAAAAGGTCGGTGGCAAACGGGGATTGAAACATGCCAACAGCATGATGTCCCAATAACCTTGCAGGCACAAATACGATAAATTATGAAAGGTATTATTGGGAAAAAAATTGGAATGACCAATGTCTTCGATTCCTCGGGCAAACAAACCGCCTGTACGATTATTGAAGCAGGCCCCTGCGTCGTTACCCAGGTAAAAACTACCAACGCTGACGGATACGATGCTATCTCACTTTCTTTTGGCGATAAAAAAGAAAAACATGCTACCAAAGCTGCTGTTAATCATTTTGCCAAAGCCCAAACCGCTCCCAAAAAATTTACAAAAGAATTTCGCAACTACGCCATCGAAAAAAATATTGGTGATACCGTTACGGTTGACATTTTCGCCGAAGGTGATAAAGTAGAAGTCGTAGGCACAACCAAAGGCAAAGGGTTTCAAGGTGTGGTAAAGCGTCATGGATTCCATGGTGTAGGTGAGGCAACGCATGGTCAGCACGACCGCCAGAGAGCTCCCGGTTCGTTGGGTAACTCCTCCGATGCTTCCCGTGTAATGAAAGGAATGAAAATGGCCGGCCGTATGGGAAATGACCGTGTAAAAATGAAAGGATTAAGAGTGCTGAAAGTATTTACTGATAAAAATTATATCCTTATCAGCGGCTCCGTACCCGGACATAAAGGATCAATTGTTTTAATTCAACAATAAAGGTTTGTAATACAAAATAGATACAAACCCAAAAGAAAATAAAATGAATCTGAAAGTTTTAAATACAAAAGGAAAAGCAACCGGCAGAACAATAGATTTGCCCAAAGAGATTTTTGGCGAAGAACCGAACGACCATGTCATGTACCTGGCCGTAAAGCAATACCTTGCTGCGCAAAGACAGGGAACACATAAAGTGAAAACCCGTGCAGAGGCCAATGGCTCCAGCCATAAACTGCATCGTCAGAAAGGAACCGGTGGAAGCCGTAAAGGCAATCTTCGTAACCCTTTGTACAGAGGTGGTGGTGCTGTTTTTGGACCCAAGCCACATGCTTACAACCTGAAAATTAACCGCAAGGAAAAAGACCTGGCAAAAATTTCAGCCCTGAGTTATAAAGCCAAAGAAGAGGCTATCATTATTGTAGAAGACATCGACATGAAGCAGCCGAAAACCAAAGAGTTTACTGCTTTGATGGATCATTTGAATGTTGTCGATAAAAAAGTATTGTTGTTAATGGCCGAGCCCAACGAAAACCTGGAATTATCCATGCGCAACATCCCGACTGTTTTGGCAGTTGTGCTCAGCGATATCAATACGTACGACATTATGAATGCCGATGTATTGGTAATAACAGAGAGTGCAGCAAAAATTTTAACCGGTGCTGAAGAAAAAACCGTAGAAGCTTAATTTAAAAATAGTTTAAAGAATATAACATGAATCTTTCTGACGTATTACTCAAACCCATTCTGACCGAGAAGGCCAATGCACAGCAGGAATCTTTGCAACGCTACGCTTTCAAAGTGGCGAAAAAAGCCAACAAGTTGGAAATTAAAAAAGCGGTTGAACAGTTTTATGGTGTAACGGTGGTCAACGTAAATACTTCTGTAACACCTGCCAAAAACAAAAGCCGTTTTACCAATGCAGGTATGATATCCGGCCGTAAGCCGGCGTATAAAAAAGCCTATGTAACCATTGCTGAAGGAGACACGATAGATTTATATTCCAGTATTTAAATTATAAATAAGAAAGGCAATCAACCGCCGCGAAGTGTTGACTGAAAAATAAAACAGAAAAAGAAAATGGCACTTAGAAAATACAAACCTACTACAGCCGGTACGAGATGGAGAATCGGCAATGCCTATGCTGAAGTAACGACTAATAAGCCGGAGAAATCTTTGCTCGAAGCAAAATCAAAAACCGGTGGACGTACTTCTTCAGGAAGGTTGACCATGCGCTATAGAGGTGGTGGACATAAACAGAAATACCGTATAATCGATTTCAAAAGAAATAAAGAGGGAGCCGCTACAGTGCAGTCAGTCGAATACGATCCGAACCGTACGGCCTTTATCGCTTTAGTGCAATACGCCGATGGCGAAAAAAGATACATCCTGGCACCGCAAGGTTTACAGGTAGGCGCTACCGTTGTGAGTGGCGACAAGGTAGCCCCGGAAGTAGGCAATTGTTTGCCATTGAAAAATATGCCTTTGGGTACCAACGTCCACAATATTGAATTGCAACCCGGACAAGGTGGAAAAATGGCACGTAGTGCAGGTGCTTCTGCACAATTGGCCAACAAAGAAGAAAAATATGCCATTCTTAAAATGCCTTCCGGTGAATTAAGAAAAGTATTGGTGAATTGTGTAGCAACAGTTGGTGTAGTGAGCAATAGCGACCACTTTTTGCAGAGCATGGGTAAAGCCGGCCGTAACAGGTGGAAAGGTATCAAACCTCGCAACCGTGGTGTGGCTATGAACCCTGTCGATCACCCAATGGGTGGTGGCGAAGGAAGGGCTTCCGGTGGACAGCCGCGGAGCAGAAACGGACAGTATTCTAAAGGATTGAAAACAAGAAAAAAAGGTAAATCAACCGATAAAATGATTATACAGCGTAAGAACGGTAAAAAGCTGGCAAAATAAATTTTTTAAAAACAACGCATTAAAATATGGCTCGTTCAATAAAAAAAGGCCCTTATATAGCTACCAATCTTGAAAACAAGGTATTGGCTATGAATGAAGGTAAAACCAAAAAAACCGTGATTAAAACCTGGAGCAGAAGATCCACCATTTCACCGGATTTTGTAGGACACACTTTTGCCGTGCACAATGGCAATAAATTTATTCCGGTTTATATCACAGAATTTATGGTCGGACATAAGTTGGGAGAATTTGCACCAACCCGTCATTTCAAAGGCCACTCTAAAAAAGAAGCTTAATAAAATAGAAATACTTTAAACAATGGAAGCAGTAGCTAAATTAAGAAATCATCCGACATCGCCCCGCAAAATGAGGTTGCTTGTTGACCTGATTCGCGGTATGAAAGTCGAAAAAGCATTGGCCGAATTGGAACATAGTCCCAAAGACGCCGCTGTGCCACTTCGCAAGTTAGTACTCAGTGCTATCGATAATTGGAAGCAAAAAAATGAAGGTGGTGATGAAAGTGAACTGAGCATAAAAACAATTATGGTTGACGGTGGCAGAACATTAAAAAGAATGCGTCCGGCACCACAAGGCCGTGGATATAGAATTCGTAAAAGAAGTAACCATGTTGTATTGACAGTCGATACACCGGCAACAGCACAACCGGTCGCAGCGACTGAAGAAGCAACAACTGAAGACACTAAAAATTCAAAGAATTAATAAACCAATAATATGGGTCAAAAAGCAAATCCGATAGGCAACAGAATAGGTATCATCCGTGGATGGGATTCAAACTGGTATGCAGACAAAAAAAATTATGCATCCCGCTTAATCGAAGACCATAAAATCAGAACCTATTTGAATGCCCGAATCAATAAAGGTGGTATTTCAAAAATTGTGATTGAAAGAACACTGGGCAAATTGATTATCACTATTCATACTTCCAAACCCGGTATCATCATTGGTAAAGGTGGTGGCGAAGTAGATCGTATCAAAGAAGAATTGAAAAAACTGACCGGCAAAGAAGACGTGCAGATCAACATCCTTGAAATACGTCGCCCGGAATTAGATGCTATGATTGTAGGGGAAACCATTGCCCGGCAAATTGAAAACAGGATCAATTTTAAAAGAGCGACCAAGATGGCTATTGCCTCTTCATTGAGAATGGGTGCCGAAGGTATCAAAGTGAAATTGAGTGGTCGATTGGGTGGCGCTGAAATTGCTCGTAGCGAAGAATTCAAACAAGGCCGTATTCCTTTGCATACATTCCGTATGGACATTGATTATGCTAACGTATTTGCCCAAACTGTATATGGTAAAATCGGTATCAAAGTATGGATTTGTAAAGGTGAAGTATTAGCCAAAAGAGATTTGAACCCGAATATGATTGCCGGTGGCAAAAAAGAAGGTGCCGGCGACAGACGTGATAGGAGAGACCACCGCCGTGGCGATAGAAGAGGTGGCGGCAGAAGAAATTAATTGAAAAAAAAACTATTCAGTAACTAGAAATAAACAGACATGTTACAACCGAAAAGAGTTAAACACAGGAAAGTGCAAAAAGGCCGAATGAGAGGCAATGCCAAAAGAGGAACATCCATTTCTTTTGGTTCTTATGCCCTCAAAGCTCTGGAACAACATTGGATTACCGACCGTCAGATTGAAGCAGCCCGTCAGGCACTGACCCGTGAAATGAAAAGAGAAGGTAATGTGTGGATTCGCATTTTCCCGGATAAACCCATCACCAAAAAACCAGCCGAAGTGAGAATGGGTAAAGGTAAAGGTAGCCTGGAATATTGGGCAGCCGTTGTAAGGCCGGGCCGTATCTTATTCGAAGTGGATGGCGTCAGTGAAAAAGTAGCCCGTGCTGCCTTATCATTAGCTGCCGGAAAATTACCCATTAAAACAAAATTTATTATTCGTCGTGATTTAGTCACTGCGTAAAATTTATAAAGCGTATAACCATGTCAAAGAAAGCAGATTTTGTAAAAAGTATCCGCACCATGAGTGAGCAGGATATTACTGCCCGATTAGAAGAAGACAAACTGAGGTTGAAGAAACTTCAATTTGCTCACGCCATTTCACCACTGGAAAATCCAATGGTCATTCGTGAGGTAAGAAAAGACATCGCAAGGTTACAAACAGAATTGAAGTTAAAGCAATCACAAGCTCAATAAAGCAATACAATGGAAGCAAGAAATTTAAGAAAATCGAGAATTGGGGTCGTTACCAGCAATAAAATGGAAAAAACCATTACCGTTGAGGTAGCTCGTAAAGTGAAACACCCTATCTATGGTAAGTTCGTGAAAAAGTCAACCCGTTTTCATGCACACGACGATAAAAACGAGTGCAGTATCGGCGACTTGGTACGAATCATGGAAACTCGTCCGCTGAGCAAAACCAAGCGGTGGCGTTTAGTAGAAGTCATTGAAAAAGTAAAATAAAAAATCAATGCTTGTTGATGAAAGTTTTCACCAATACGCATTTAATAAAAAAGCTTAAATAGAAATAAGATGATACAGCAAGAAAGCCGGTTAAAAGTAGCAGACAATAGCGGAGCCAAAGAAGTGCTTTGCATTCGGGTACTCGGCAATAGCGGCCAGCGATATGCAAAAATTGGCGACAAGATTGTCATTACCGTCAAAGATGCGATGCCGGCAGGAGGTATAAAAAAAGGAACAGTAGCCAAAGCCGTTATTGTTCGTACCAAAAATAAATTGCGTCGCCCGGATGGTTCTTATATCCGCTTCGATGATAATGCCGTCGTGATATTGAGCCAGACAGATGACCCGAGAGGTACACGTATTTTCGGCCCCGTAGCCCGTGAATTGAGAGATAAAGGATACATGAAAATTGTTTCACTGGCACCGGAAGTGCTTTAATCAAAAATTTTAGATAACACAATAAGGTTATACAAATGAAAACAAGATTTAAACCAAAATATACTATTCGCAAAGGCGACAACGTGGTAATCATTGCCGGTAACGATCGGGATTTATCAAAACCCCGCACTGTCAAAGAAGTACTTGTAGATGAAGCGAAAGTTATTGTAGAAGGCGTCAATATTATAACAAAACATACCAAACCATCTGCCCAGAATACAAAAGGCGGTATCATCAAATTGGAAGCTCCTATACATATCAGCAATGTCATGTTGTGGGATGCTTCACAAAAAGCCGGTGCCCGTGTGAGCAGAGAAAGAAAAGATGGTAAAACAGAGAGAGTTTTTAAAACGAAAAAAGTTCAGGGAGGTAAATCATAATGAGTACAACAACGTATAGTCCACGGTTGGCCGATAAATACACTAAAGATGTCGTGCCTGCACTGGTCAAGAAATTTAATTATTCGTCTGTAATGCAGGCGCCCAGGCTCGAAAAAATTTGCCTGAACAGAGGGGTGAATGGTGCCGTTGCCGATAAAAAATTGGTAGATATATCAGTCGATGAACTGACAACCATTTCCGGACAGAAAGCAGTTGCTACTATGTCTAAGAAAGATATTTCCAATTTTAAATTGCGGAAGAATATGCCCATTGGTGCCAGGGTTACTTTACGTGGCCAAAAAATGTACGAATTCCTCGATCGGCTGATTGCCGTGGCATTGCCAAGGGTTCGTGACTTTAAAGGCATCAATGATAAATCTTTTGATGGCCGTGGCAATTACACATTGGGTGTAACAGAACAAATCATTTTCCCGGAAATCGATATTGATAAAGTCAACAAAATAACCGGACTCGATATCACTTTTGTAACGACGGCTAATACCGACAAAGAAGCTTATGAGTTATTAAAAGAATTGGGATTACCATTTAAGAACGCAAAAAATAATTCAAACTAAAAAGTAAAATATACAATGGCAAAAAAATCGATAACAGCCAGGCAACGTAAGAGAGAAAAGATGGTGGAACAGTATGCTGAGAAAAGAGCAGAACTGAAAAAAGCCGGCGATTGGAAAGCCTTGGACAAATTACCCAAGAATTCCTCAAAGGTGAGATTGAAAAATCGTTGTCAGATTACCGGCAGGCCCAAAGGCTATGTTAGGTATTTTGGTATTTCCAGGATTTTATTGAGAGATATGGCATTGAACGGTAAAATTCCCGGACTGAAAAAAGCAAGTTGGTAAAAAAACATTTTTTAAAACCAACAACGAAACGAAAAAAAATAATTGAATCAATAATTAAATCATTATGGTTACAGATCCTATAGCAGATTTTCTGACAAGAATTAGAAATGCACAAATGGCAGGCCATCGTGTGGTTGACATCCCTGCATCAAATTTAAAAAAGCGGATGACTGAAATCTTGTATGCACAGGGTTATATTCTCAAATACAAATTTGAGGACGATAATAAACAAGGTATCATTAAAATTGCCTTGAAATATGACCCGACTTCTAAAGTGCCGGCTATTCGTAGCCTCGAAAGAGTCAGTCGCCCCGGTTTGCGGCAGTATGCATCGCCCAATCAATTCAACAGGGTGAAAAACGGTTTGGGCGTAGCAATCATTTCTACTTCCAAAGGTGTTATGACCGACAAAGAAGCGAAAGTGCAAAATGTAGGCGGAGAAGTCCTTTGCTATATTTATTAATGTAAATAAAATTGAAACGATTACAACTGAATCGTTCAATCAAAAAATAAAAATTGAAATTATGTCTCGAATAGGTAAACAACCCATTGTCGTTCCGGAAGGCGTTACGGTTACAGTAGGGAAAGATAATGTCATGACGGTGAAAGGCCCGAAAGGTGAATTGAGCCAGGAAGTCAACCGTGATATTACTATCGAAGTCAAAGAGGGTGCCATTCAATTTACCCGCCCGACTGACCAGATTCGTCATCGCTCCATGCATGGTTTATACCGGGCATTGGTGGCCAATATGGTCAAAGGTGTTACGCAAGGGTATGAAAGAAAACTTGAACTGATTGGTGTTGGTTTTAAAGCCGCTCATCAAGGGAATGTACTGGACCTTTCATTAGGGTATTCACATAATATTATTTTCGAAGTACCTCAAGAACTAAAAGTATCTACTGAACAAGTGAAAGGACAAAACCCAACCATTACCTTGGAAGGAACCGACAAACAATTGATTGGACAAGTAGCCGCCAAGTTGAGAAGCCTGCGCAAACCTGAACCTTACAAAGGAAAAGGTGTTCGCTACATGGGTGAAATCGTCAGGAAAAAAGCAGGTAAAGCAGCGGGTAAATAATTAAAAGTAAACAATTGCATCCTGGCAGTATCAGGATAAAACAATAAAACAATGAATCCGAAAATTAAATCGCAAAGAAGAAAGAAGATACACTACCGCATTCGCAAAAATATTGGAATGGGTACTGCACAAAAACCACGGTTGTCTGTTTTTCGCAGCAATACCGATATCTACGCCCAGTTGATTGATGATGAAAATGGTAATACTTTGGCATCAGCTTCTTCAAAAGATAAAGACATCAAAGCACAAAAAGCCAACAAAGTAGATAAAAGTAAAATGGTGGGTTCGGCACTTGCACAAAAAGCGACTGCTTTAGGCATCAACACCGTAACTTTTGACCGTGGTGGTTATTTATTTCATGGCCGTATTAAATCATTGGCTGACGGTGCCAGGGAAGGTGGTCTTCAATTTTAAAAAACATTTAATAAAATAAATACATGTCAAAGCTTAATACAAATAAAGTAAAACTCGGTGACCTGGAATTAAAAGACAAAGTTGTTTCCATTAACCGGGTCGTAAAAACGACAAAAGGCGGCCGTGCATTTAGCTTTTCTGCTCTTGTAGTAGTAGGCAATGAAAATGGAATTGTAGGTCATGGCTTAGGTAAAGCCAAAGAAGTACAGGAAGCCATTTCAAAAGGTATTGAAGATGCCAAAAAGAATTTGATAAAAGTACCGGTGATGAAAGGAACCATTCCACATGACCAATGGGCCAAGGAAGGAGCTGCTAAAGTATTGATTAAACCGGCTGCACATGGTACCGGTGTTATTGCCGGAGGCTCTATGCGTGCCGTATTGGAAAGTGCTGGTATTACCGACGTCTTGGCCAAATCATTAGGCTCTGCCAATCCACACAACGTAGTCAAAGCTACTTTCAAAGCTTTATCTATTTTACGTGAGCCGGTAGAAGTAGCTAAAACCCGTAACCTTGGATTGAAAAAAGTATTTAACGGATAGTCCAATCATAAACGAATTGTAAAATGAAAAAGTTAAAGATAACATTGGTGAAAAGTATCATTGACAGATCTGAACGTCAAAAACTGACTGTGCAAGCCTTAGGTTTGAATAAGATGAATTCAACTAAAGAAGTAGAAGCAACTGCACAAATTTTGGGAATGATAGAAAAAGTAAATCATCTGTTGAAAGTAGAAGAAGTAAAATAAAAACAGCTAAAAGGCTGTCATTTATATATCAACACTGCGAGCCCTGATGCTTTCGGGGCGTAGAGTAAAAAATAAAAGCAAAACAATGAAACTACATGCATTAAAACCTGCAAAAGGTGCAACCGGAAAATCAAAAAGAATTGGCCGTGGACAAGGTTCCGGCAAAGGTGGTACAGCTACCAAAGGCACAAAAGGTGCACAATCCCGTTCCGGCTACAAAACGAAAATGGCCCACGAAGGTGGCCAGATGCCGATTCAACGTCGGGTACCCAAACGTGGATTTAAAAACAACAACCACGTTGCTTACAAAGTATTTAACCTTGGCCAAGTAGAACAATTGGCTGAAAAATATGCTATTACTGAATTTAGTTTTGTCAACCTTTATATCAACAACCTGGTAGCTAAAACTGATTTGATAAAAATATTGGGCAACGGAGAACTGAAAGGAAAATATTCTTTCAGAGTGAATGCGGTAAGCAAAAAAGCAAAAGAAGCAATAGAAGCTGCCGGTGGTACGGTAGAAATTATAAAGTAATTTGGCTAAATTGCAGCGACGCATACCAATGCGTCTTTTATTTTACTGGCTATTTAAATTTTTTAAATTCTCGTGAAGAAATTAATACAAACGCTGAAAAATATCTGGAGCATCGAAGATTTGAGAAAAAAAATCTTGTTTACCCTCATGATGATTGCCATTTATCGATTGGGTTCTCATATCGTGTTACCGGGTATCGATCCTACTAAAATTGATGTTGGCGCACAAAACAGTACAGGTATCCTGGGACTAATCGATGCGTTTTCGGGTGGTGCCTTTAATAATGCATCCATTTTTGCCTTAGGTATTATGCCTTATATCTCGGCTTCTATCTTTATGCAATTGATGACGGTTTTGGTGCCCAGTTTCCAGAAATTACAAAAAGAAGGAGAAAGCGGACAAAAGAAAATCAATCAATATACAAGATACCTAACGGTTATCGTTACCTTATTACAAGCATCGGCGTATGTATCTTATTTGAACGGTATGTTTGCACAATCCGGCGCCATCATGCCGGGCTTCTCTGCTTATTTTTGGCTATCCTGTTTGGTTATCCTTACAGCCGGCACCATGTTCGTCATGTGGATAGGTGAAAGAATTACCGATAACGGATTGGGTAATGGAACATCTTTGATTATCATGATTGGTATCATTGCCCGTTTGCCGCAATCATTCCTGCAGGAGTTGAGTGCCAAATCAGTAAGAAACGGACAGATATTAATTTTCATTATTGAAATTGCCATTCTGATTGCTATCATTTTGGGTTGTGTGTTATTAATCCAGGGCGTCAGAAAAGTACCGGTCAATTATGCCAAACAGATTGTAGGCAACAGGCAGTTTGGTGGTGCCCGCCAGTTTTTACCATTAAAAGTAAATGCGGCAGGTGTTATGCCTATCATCTTTGCACAGGCTATCATTTTTATTCCGACAATCTTTGCCAATTTCAGTACAACAGGCGGTAGTTTCCTTCGGGCCATGAACGATCATACGAATATTTGGTATATGCTGATTTATTCAATTGTCGTAATTGGTTTTACTTTCTTATACACAGCATTAATATTTAACCCCAAACAAATTTCAGATAACCTGAAACAGAATAATGGATTTATTCCGGGTGTAAAACCTGGCCAGCCTACTGCTGATTATATTGGAACCATCATGGATAGAATTACTTTGCCGGGCGCCATCTTGCTGGCATTCGTTGGTATTCTGCCGGGTATTGTGGACAGCTTTGGCGTTACACAATCTTTTTCTACGTTCTTTGGTGGTACATCATTATTGATTATGGTGGGTGTTATTTTAGATACATTGCAACAAATAGAAACACAATTATTGATGCGCCAGTACGATGGATTGATGAAAAGTGGAAGACTGGCCGGCAGGCAATCTGCTTCAGCTATTCAGATATAAAATTTTTGATGAAATAAGCAACCCGTTCAGCTACCAAGCGGACGGGTTATTTTTTTTAAGGATATTTGCAAACTATGATATTGTATAAATCGGAAGAAGAAGTAGCCTGCATGCGGCAAAGTGCTTTGTTGGTAAGTCAAACTCTCACTGAAGTTGCCAAAATCCTGCAACCCGGCAAAACAACACTAGAAATAGACGAATTGATTGGCACATATATCAAAGATCACAAGGCCATTCCTTCTTTTTTGAATTATAACGGTTACCCGTTTAATGCCTGTATTTCGGTCAATGATGTTGTCGTTCACGGATTCCCCGGTAAAACTCCACTCAGGGAAGGCGATATTATTTCGGTCGATGTAGGCGTCATTCTCAATGGATGGCATGGTGACCATGCTTATACTTTTGCCATTGGCAATCCCGGCGAAGATGTGATGCAATTGATTCGGGTTACCAAAGAATCTTTATATCTCGGAATTGAGAAAGCCATTGCCGGCAATAGAATCGGTGATATTGCTTATGCTATTCAAGAGCATACTGAAAAAAAATATGGCTATGGAGTTGTAAGAGAATTAGTGGGTCATGGATTGGGCAAAGATTTACATGAAGATCCACAAGTGCCGAATTATGGAAAAAGAGGAACTGGCACCAAACTCAAAAAAGGATTGGTTTTGGCGATAGAACCCATGATCAATTTAGGTAAAAGAGATATTTATACAGAAGAAGATGGTTGGACAGTGAGAACAAAAGATGGAAAGCCTTCCGCTCATTTCGAACATGATGTTTGTGTGGGAAAAGGCAAGGCCACAATTCTATCTGACTATAGTATAATTGAAGAAGCAGAAGCAGCTAACCCTTATTTATTTACACAAGAAAAAATTCCGGTAAAAAATTAATTTTACTTTCTAACGAGATTGTATAAACGAAAAATATTTAATCCATTTGTTTCTTGAGTTGTAGATAGGACCAAGCGGTAAATGGAATCAATAACAACCCACTCAATACCCAAATTTTCCTGATGAATAGGGCACTGATAATCGTTATCAAAAGAAGATAAACCGGATAGACTAAAAGTAATGCGCCTGTCATAACAGAATCGAAATGGTCGGTTTGATAAGTTCTGTTGGCAATGTATTTTCTCAACGGAACATACAATGGCCAATGTAATAAATAGCCGATAATCGCCGGTAAGAAAAGCAATATTTTTTTATATGCAGGAACAGGTACTTGCAGCAATTTTTTTTGCAATGGTTTATTATCATTGGGAATTTCGAAAACCATTTTCTCCAATTCAGTTTGTAAAAGTTGGTTGAAATGCAGGTGACGCATGCCATCTGTTCGGTGTAGAGGAATATCTTCTTTATGAATAGGATTGCCGAAACTGAGTGTAATATTTTTACCTATTTTTTTGAAAGAGCTGTAATTCAATGCTACCGGAATAATTGTTAATGGAATATTTTCTTCCCAAGCTTTTATCGCTAACCTGGCCGTTCCTTTTTTTAATGGCCGAAGATGCCATTCATTTATACATTTACCTTCACTGAAAATAGCAACAACACCATTATTCTTGAGAATTTCTATGCAGTCATTAAAAGTTTTATAATTCTCCGACAGGTTTTCCACACCTTCACTACGGCGGTAAACCGGAAGTATCTTCAGTGCTTTTAGAATTTTCAAAAAAGGTTTTTTAAAAACATCGCCGCGGGCCAGTGAATATATTGGTGCTCGGAATAAAGTGTCGAGTACAATTGAATCCAAAAATGAATTTGGGTGGTTACAAGCCAAGAGCAAAGGTCCTTCGGTAGAGAGAATCTCCGGTTTATTGATCCGTAATTTTCGACAATAAAAAGGAAAAGCTAACCGGGATATTTTTTTCAAAAAAGTATATAGCAAGCAGCAAGTTTTGGTGAATATAATAAGAATAAAAAAACGGAGGCCAATTGATAAGGCATCATTCGTTAGCTTATCATAGTAAGTACTTAAAAATCAGTTGATTGAGAACATATTGCAAGTAAAAATTAATCGAAAAATATAGGCTTCAGCTCTAAAAAATTTATTATCTTTGCAACCCCGAAATAAAACCCTCGGGACGATAAAAAATGTTTGAAATTAAAAATTTAAAAAACTTAAACGCTGATGCACAGGAGTCTGCCGGCGATGCGTCAAATGACGAATCAAAAGCGGCTGCAGCGAAAACAAATGCACCTGTTGAAGAAACGGCTACTGATGAAGCTTCAAAAGAACCAACAACGGAAGAATTACCCACTGAAAATGCAATGAAACAAGTGGCTGTAGCACCACCGGTTGCCGAACAAACTGCTCATGATGATTTTGACTGGGACATTGACAAACGCAATGTAACAACCTATTCCGAAGAGGAAGCACAAAAATATCATGAAGTTTATGAAAATACCTTTAAGCAATTGAACGACGGAGAATTGCTGAATGGTACAGTTGTAGGATTGACCAAAACAGATGTTGTTTTAAACATCGGTTTCAAAAGTGATGGATTGATTTCTTTGAATGAATTCCGTGATTTGCCTGATTTAAGTATCGGCGATGAAGTAGAAGTCATGATCATTGAAAAAGAAGATAGAAATGGTCACCTGAATTTAAGCCGTCGCCAGGCAAGGATTACAAGAGCCTGGGAAAAAATTGTAGAAGTTCATAAAACCGGGGAAGTAATTACCGGTACCGTAACTTCCAAAACCAAAGGCGGTTTGATTGTCGATGTATTCGGTATGGAAACTTTCCTGCCCGGATCACAAATTGATGTGAAGCCGGTAACAGATTACGACCAATTCGTTGGTAAAACAATGGAATACAAAGTTGTTAAAATCAATGAGACTATTAAAAATGCAGTCGTATCTCATAAAGCTTTAATCGAAAGCGATATTGAAGAACAACGTGCCAAGATCATGAGTAAGATGGAGAAAGGCCAGGTATTGGAAGGTACTGTGAAAAACATTACCGACTTCGGTGCTTTCATGGATTTAGGTGGATTAGATGGCTTGTTGTATATCACAGATATTTCTTGGGGACGCATTCAGCATCCGTCTGAAGTATTGACCTTGGATCAAAAAATAAACGTAGTGGTTCTCGATTTTGATGATGAGAAAAAGAGAATCAGCCTTGGCTTAAAACAATTATCACCACATCCTTGGGATGTACTGGATGAAAACATTCAGGAAGGCAGCCTTGTAAAAGGTAAAGTAGTCAACATTGAAGACTACGGTGCATTTTTGGAAATTCAACCCGGTGTGGAAGGCTTGGTACACGTTTCAGAAATTACCTGGGCCAATACACCTATCAATGCCAAAGAATTCTTCAAACTGGGTGATGAATATGAAGCCAAAGTGGTAACACTGGATAAAGAAGCCCGGAAAATGAGTTTGTCTATCAAGCAACTTTCTGAAGATCCATGGAATGATATTGAATCCAAATTTGCAGAGAATACCAAACATTCCGGTTTGGTGAAAAACATTACCAACTATGGTGTGTTTGTAGAATTGACACCGGGTATTGGTGGTATGATTCACATCAGCGATTTGAGCTGGTTGAAGCGATTTAACCACCCAAGTGAATATACAAAAGTAGGAGCTACAATCGATGTAATGATTTTGGGAATTGATAAAGAAAACAGGAAATTGCAGTTAGGCCATAAACAACTGGAAGAAGATCCCTGGAATACATTGGCCGATACTTTTGCCGTAGGCAGTATTCATGAAGGAACGGTCAGCCGCCGCGACGACAAAGGAGCAAGTATTCAGTTGCCGTATGGTTTGGAAGGCTTTGCACCGAACCGCCATTTATCTAAAGAAGATGGAAAAAGCATCTCTTCTGATGAAACGGCAGAATTTATGGTCATAGAATTTGATAGAAATGAAAAAAGAATCATAGTTTCGCATACACGCATCTGGGAGCAGGAACATATTGACGAGAAAGAAGCAGTAAAGAAAGAAGCCAGGGCACAAGCAGAGAAGACAAGAAAAGCAGTAAAATCTGTACAGAGTAAAGTAGAGAAAGCAACGCTTGGCGACCTCGGTGTTTTAGCCGATTTGAAAAAGAAAATGTCCGCCAATTCCGATTCGGATGGGGATAGTGGAGAAAATGAAAAATCTGATGACAAAGCTGCTGATGATGCGGAATCAAAATAGGAAAATGTAATACAACTTCTAAGGCTGTCAGCAATGGCAGCCTTTTTTATTTTCTCTAATCTGCGGTTTATTGCCTGCCCAAATGGCGAAACAATTTTATATTGTCCTTTACAATATGTTATTTTGAATGTCAGGAAAATTCAATAAGTTTTACGCATGTCAACCATAAGCGATAGGTTAAAGCATTTTCATCCGGTCAGAAAAATCGTTTATTTTTTTGTCGGGTTATTTACATACCCGGGATTGGCAATCATCAATAAATTAAAAATTTCCGGAACGGAACACTTACAAAAACTCCCCAAACAGAACGTATTGTTTGTCAGTAATCATCAAACCTATTTTGCCGACGTCATTACTTTCTTACATATTTTTTGTGCAGTCAAATGGGGCAAACAAAACCGGTTGGGCGTGCCGTATTATTTGCTCAATCCATTTACAAGAGTAAATTATGTAGCCGCAGAAGCCACAATGAAAGGCAGTTGGCTAAGCCGCTTGTTTTTACTGGCCGGTGGCATTACGGTGAAGCGTACCTGGAATACAGCATCCAAAGAGGTAAGAAAAGGATTGGACCCGTCTGACAGCAGGAAAATTCTCAGGGCCATGCAAAAAAACTGGGTGATAACTTTCCCGCAAGGGACTACCAAACCTTTTGCACCGGGACGCAAAGGCACAGCTTTACTCATTAAACAAATGAAACCGATTGTTATTCCTGTAGTAATTAACGGATTCTGGAGAGCTTTCAATAAAAAAGGTTTGAAGTTTAAAAAGAAAGGCTCTTTACTTTCTATCAAGTTTAAAGCACCACTCGAAATTGATTTTGAAGATACAACCGACAACATCCTCACACAAGTGATGGATGCCATTGAACAAAGCAAAAAATTTATGTTCAGGAAAAAAGAAGAAATGACAACTTCTTAAATTTTATTTTACAAACAAGGCTCTCAATTCATCTGCATCATCGGGATTCATTTTTCCACCGAGAATCAGTCTTAACTGTCTTCTCCTTAAAGCACCGTCGAACAATTGTTTTTCTTCATCAGATTCTACAATCAGTTCCGGTACGGCTTTCGGCCGGCTGTTGGGGTCCAGCGCTACAAAGGTATAATAGGCTTCATTGCTTTTATATTTATAACGTTGTACCATGTCTTCGCCCCACACATTGATGTGGACTTCCATCGATGTATTGAAAGCCCGGGTTACGGTGGCTTCAATATGTACTACATTACCCAATTTGATAGAATTATTAAAAGAAATATTATCAACAGAAGCCGTTACAACCGGTGCATTACAATGTCTTTGTGCCGCAACAGCCGCCGCTATATCCATCCAATACATTAAACGGCCGCCCATCAGGTTGTCAAAAACATTTGTATCATTGGGCAATACTTGTTCGGTCATGATTGTAAGGCTGTCAGCGGCTTTTTTGGGTTTCATTTTTTTTAATTTTGGCAAAGGTAAGCTATGATAGCCCGGCAACGTACATTAAAAGCTGATTTTTGTTTGTTTTTACTTCCCTCGTTCACCCTAACTTTGAGCACTCATTTTACAAGTTATGCATACGACTGCTGATATTTCATTCGAGAACACTCAATTCGCATTTGAATACAAAAATGATAAACAATTAAAGAGAGCCAGGTTTTTATTTTCGCTGATGGGAAAACCCTGGATTGTCAAATTGACTTCACGATTGGCACCTTGGTCGGTAAAAGTGGGATTGCCGGTAAAAGGGCTTATCCGTTCCACTATTTTTTCGCAATTTGTGGGTGGCGAAACTTTAGAAGCTACTAAAATTGTAGCCCAAAAACTCGGAGAATATAATGTACAGGTTATTTTAGATTACGGAGTAGAAGGAAAAGAAGGAGAAGAAAATTTTGAAGAAGCTTGTGAAAAATTCATTGCCGTCATTGATTATGTAGCCACACAACCAAAAATTCCTTATATCAGTGTCAAAGTAACCGGCTTGGCCAGGTTTGCCTTACTCGAAAAATTAGATGCAGCTATGCACCAATTGCCGGGCAGCTTGATGAAGCGTTTTTTGGCAGCTGTAGATCAATTGCCACCTGCGGAAAAAGAAGAATGGCACAGGGTACGGCATCGTTTAATGCGTATTTGTTCTACCGGTGTTGAAAAAAATACAGGTGTTCTCATTGATGCAGAAGAAACATGGATTCAGGAACCCGTAGATGCCATTACGATGTTGATGATGGACAGTTTTAATAAAGACAAAGCGTTTATTTTTAATACGCTGCAACATTATCGTCATGATCGGTTGGCTTTTTTAAAAGATTCATACAAAGCAGCAGCAGAAAGAGGATTTATATTAGGAGCCAAACTTGTTCGCGGTGCCTACATGGAAAAAGAAAGAAAAAGAGCTGTTGAAAAAGGGTATCCTTCTCCAATACAAATTGATAAAGAAAGTACCGATAAAGATTATAACGCCGCTGTCGAATTTTGTATTCAGCATATCGAACAAATAAGTTTAATCGTTGCTTCGCACAATGAAGAAAGTAATATGCTGGCGGCCAAGTTGATGGAACAAAACGGTTTACCATTCAATCATCCGCATATTCATTGGAGCCAACTCTATGGCATGAGCGATAATATTACTTTTAACCTGGCACATGCCGGTTGTTCTGTTAGTAAATATTTGCCATTCGGCCCTATCAAAGATGTAATTCCTTACCTGATGCGCCGTGCACAAGAAAATACGGCTATAAAAGGCCAAACCGGTCGTGAATTGGCATTGATAAAAAAAGAATTGAAAAGAAGAAAATCACTTTCCTGAGCAATGAGAATACACTAATTGCTCACAATTTTCGCTTGTCAAAAGAAGTATTGCTGAAAAGAAAGTAATTTGCAGTTATGCAACAATACTTATCACTTCTTCGCCATATTATTGAAAACGGAACTGAAAAAACTGACAGAACCGGTACCGGAACCAAAAGTTGTTTTGGCTATCAAATGCGTTTCGATTTAGCAAAAGGTTTTCCTTTAGTAACTACAAAAAAAGTACACCTGAAAAGTATTATTTATGAATTGCTTTGGTTTTTACAGGGCGACACCAATGTGCAGTACTTAAAAAAACATGATGTAAAAATCTGGGATGCCTGGGCCGATGATAATGGCGACTTGGGGCCTATTTACGGCAAGCAATGGAGAAGTTGGGGTGCTCAAAACAATCAAAAAATCGATCAGATTACAGAGGTTATTCAACAGATAAAAACGAATCCGGATAGCCGCAGGTTGATTGTCAATGCATGGAATGTTGGCGAATTATCAGAGATGGCTTTGTACCCATGCCATACTATGTTTCAGTTTTATGTGAGTGAGGGAAAATTGAGTTGCCAACTTTACCAACGGAGTGGTGATGTGTTTCTCGGTGTACCATTCAATATTGCTTCTTATGCATTATTAACAATGATGATTGCACAGGTTTGTCATTTAACACCCGGCGATTTTGTACATAGTTTTGGCGATGTACATATTTACAACAACCATTTGGAACAAGTGAATTTACAATTGACAAGAGAGCCATTTCCATTGCCGGAAATGAAACTCAACCCGGCCGTCAAAAATATTTTTGATTTCAGGTTTGAAGATTTTACGTTAGAAAATTATCAATCGCATCCGGCTATCAAAGCACCGGTAGCTGTATAAAACCGATTTGATAATTTTTGAAAAACATTTCAATATATTAAAATGATCATTTCCCTCATTGTTGCGGCAGCAAAAAATAATGGCATTGGCAAAAATGGAAAAATGCCCTGGCATTTATCCAATGACATGAAGCATTTTAAAAATATTACATGGGGTTTGCCAATTGTTATGGGTAGAAAAACTTTTGAATCGCTTGGTAAAGCATTACCCGGCAGAAAAAATATTGTTGTTACCCGCCAAGCCGATTGGACTGCGGAAGGTGCTACGGTTGTATCATCAATTGAGAAAGCCTTACAGGCAGCTACGGCTACCGATGCCAGGGAAATTATGATTATCGGCGGTGGAGAAATTTATAAAGCCCTTTTTGATAAAGCCCATCGGATTTATTTGACAAGAGTAGATGCTGAACCTGAGGCAGATACTTTTTTCCCGGACATTCAGCAAAATGAATGGGAATTAAAAAGCCGGCAAGATTATCAGGCAGATGAGAAAAATGAATTCAATTACGCTTTTCAAACCTGGGAAAGAATATAAATTGTACGCAAATTTTTTATGTATTCTCGATTTCAAACGTTTATAAAATATTTGAAGTATTATTTTTCATCATCAAATGGAAAAGGACACGGTATTCATTCCCCATTTGTATTTGAATTCATCACTAACATTCTCAACGATAAAGTAAAGAAAAAAGAATATGCCATAGTAGCATCGCTGCGACGACAATTGCAACAAGACCACTCTGTCATTACAGTTGATGATTTTGGTGCCGGCTCTGGCATCACGAAAACCAATCAACGAAGTATTGCCTCCATTGCAAGGAATGCCGCGAAGTCTCCTAAATACGGTCAGTTACTTTATAGAATGGTGGCACATTATCAACCGGGCACCATTTTGGAATTAGGCACTTCGCTGGGCATCACAACTGCTTATCTTGGGCTGGCAGCGCCGCAAGCCAACATCACTACGATTGAAGGCGCCCCGGCAATCGCTGAGGTAGCAAAGAAAAATTTGCAATCGCTGGGCCTTGGGCACATCAATCTGGTGCAGGGAAATTTTGATGATGTATTACCACAAATATTATCCAAACTACCCACTATCGATTTTGTATTTATTGACGGAAATCACCGCCGGGAACCAACGGAAAGGTATTTTCATTCATTGCTTGAAAAAGTAAATAATGAGACGATTTTCGTCTTTGACGACATTCACTGGAGTCCGGAAATGGAAGCAGCCTGGCATACCATCAAAAGCCATACTTCCGTAAGATGTACTATCGATTTGTTTTTTATCGGCATTGTATTTTTCAGGAAAGAATTTCACGAAAAACAAGATTTCTGTATTCGATTTTAAAATTCAGTATCTTTCAGACTCACTAAAAAAATGTTTTCACATGACGATTGGTGTGTTGAAAGAACCCGATTACGAAACAAGAGTCTCCTTACTCCCGGAAGCGGTGGCTACATTAACCCAAAAAGGCATTGATATATGGATAGAAAAAGATGCAGGATGCCAATCTTTTGCCGATGATCAATCCTACATCGAAGCCGGAGGAAAAATCAAAGAAAGAAATGAAATTCTACAAGCTGCTGATATTGTATTAGCTATTCAGCCTTTAGCTTCGCCTGTGTCATTCAATGCAGCGAAGGTGTTAATTGGTGTGTACAATCCTTTATTGAATAATGACCTGGTAAAAGAATTGCTATCGGCAAAGCTCACCTGTTTTTCTTTGGATATGTTGCCCAGAACAACCCGTGCACAGGCTATGGATGTGTTGAGTTCGCAGGCCAATATTGCCGGTTACAAAGCCGTATTAACCGCTGCCAACCACTATTGCCGGTATTTCCCCATGTTTATGACAGCAGCGGGAAGTGTAAAACCTGCCAAAGTTTTGGTGTTAGGTGCCGGCGTTGCAGGTTTGCAAGCCATTGCCACTGCCAAAAGATTAGGTGCTGTGGTGGAAGTTTTTGATACCAGGCCGGCCGTAAAAGAAGAAGTGATGAGCCTCGGTGCCAAATTTGTAGAAGTAGAAGGTGCTGCCGATGCAAGTAGTGCCGGTGGTTATGCCGTGGAGCAAACCGAAGAATATAAAAAACGGCAACAAGATAAAATTGCCGAAAGTGTGGCCAAGGCAGATATTATCATCACAACGGCACAAATTCCGGGACGAAAAGCACCTTTGCTCATTACGGAAGAAATGTTTGCTACAATGAGAAACGGTTCTGTTATTGTTGACCTGGCAGCCGCTACCGGCGGAAATACGCCTTATACCAAAAACAATGAAACCATTACAAAAAATGGCGTAACGGTCATCGGTAATAGCAATTTACAAAGTACCATGCCTTCAGATGCCAGTAAATTATACGGGAAAAATGTGCTTAATTTTTTGCAATTAATCATCAATCATGAAAATCAATTGCATTTGAATTGGGAAGATGAATTGGTAACGGGCAGTTGCATTGCTTTTGATGGAGAAATAAAAAACGAAAGAGTGAAATCTATTGTCAATCAATAAATAAAAAATTATGGAATCAGTTTTTCATTGGATAAGTGCAAACGAGCAGATGATTTATATTTTAATATTGGTCATCTTTCTTGGGTTTATTGTCATTAGCCGGGTGCCTACGGTTTTGCATACGCCATTGATGAGTCATGCCAATGCCATCAGCGGTGTTGTTATCATTGGTGCTATCATTGTAATCGGCCGTGCCGAAGCGGATAATTATGCGGCTTTAATATTGGGTTTCCTTGCTGTTGTTTTAGGAACCATCAATGTGGTGGGAGGATTTGTAGTTACAGACAGAATGCTTGAAATGTTTAAGAAAAAGAAAACGAAAAAATAGTATGGGACTTTCTATATTGACACTTATTTACATTATTGCAGCGGTTACATTTATAATGGGTTTAAAAATGATGTCGAATCCGGCCAGTGCCCGCAATGGAAATATCGTAGCCGGCTGTGGAATGGTAGCAGCTATTTTCGGTACCATTTTTTTATACCGCAATCCCGATGGAAATTTATTGAACAATCATTTGTGGATTTTTATCGGATTGGCAGTAGGTGCTGTCATTGGCATCATGGCGGCCAAAAAAATCAAAATGACTGCCATGCCCGAAATGGTAAGCCTTTTCAATGGTTTAGGTGGTGCCAGTGCTACATTAATTTCAGTCATAGAATTTAATCACCTTGCCGACCAGGGTTTCCCGGATCCTCTTTCCTCCGGTAGTACAATGGCTATCATTTTTGCAGGCATTATCTTGGGCAACATAACTTTTTCAGGAAGTGTAGTTGCCTGGGGCAAATTAAGTGGAAAAGTAAAAGACTTTGCATTCAAAGGCCAACACATTATCAATTTAATATTGCTGGCCGCATGTTTGGGTTTAGCAATTTTTATTGGTTCCGATTTACATTCTTCATCAACAACCATTTTGTTTTATACATTATTTGCGCTGTCGCTTTTATATGGAATTTTCTTTGTGCTTCCCATAGGCGGCGCCGATATGCCGGTTGTCATTTCCTTATTAAATTCATTGAGTGGTTTGTCAGCGGCTTGTGGAGGATTTTTATACAACAACAAAGTCGTTTTCACAGGAGGAATTCTTGTAGGCGCTGCCGGAACAATCTTGACGGTATTAATGTGCAAAGCCATGAATCGATCATTGCTCAATGTATTAATCGGTTCATTTGGCGGTGGCGCTTCTTCATCTGCTGATAGTGAAGACGGTCAATACAAAGAAATCAGTTTGAATGATGCAGCGGTGATTATGAGTTATGCCAATAAAGTATTGATAGTTCCTGGCTATGGTTTGGCAGTAGCCCAGGCGCAACATGCTTGCCATGAATTAGAAAAACTTTTGGAAGCCAAAGGTGTACAGGTAAAATATGCTATACATCCGGTAGCAGGAAGAATGCCCGGACACATGAATGTGTTACTGGCTGAAGCTGATGTGGGATATGAAAAATTATTGGAAATGGAACAGGCCAATGATGAATTTTCAACGACTGATGTTGTGTTGATTTTGGGTGCCAATGATGTCGTAAATCCTGCGGCTAAATTAGATGCCGGTTCGCCCATTTATGGTATGCCGATTCTCGACGTGGAATTAGCGAAGAATGTCATTGTCAATAAAAGAACCATGAAACCCGGATATGCGGGTATTCAAAATAGTCTTTTCTTCCGTCCCAAAACATCTATGCTTTTTGGCGATGCCAAGAAAACTTTACAATCATTGGCCGAAGAAATAAAAGCATTATAATCGATTGAAATAAAAACCATGAACAAAAATCTATTATGTCTGGCTCTATGTATGTTCTTAGTGTTGTCCATTTCTGCACAGAAAATAATGGGATTTACAGAGGCAGCAGCACAAAAACAAATTGCCTGGGAAAAACTATTGGACGAAAATATCCAGGCTTCGAATCAGGATCAATACATGCAATTCCTGACATCGCATCCACATCATGTAGGAAGTCCGCAAGATGAAAAGAATGCAAAGTATATGGCAGATCTTTTTAAAAAATGGGGTTATCAAACTTCCATCGAATCTTATTACGTGTTATTTCCTACACCGAAATTGAGAAAACTGGAATTGCTGGGCGATAACTATTTCAATGCGTCATTAATGGAACCTGTCGTGAAAGAAGATAAAACTTCAGGTCAATTGGATGAGCAGTTGCCACCCTATAATGCCTATTCTGCCGATGGTGATGTTACGGCTGAATTGGTTTTTGTCAATCGGGGAGTGCCCGCCGATTATGAGGAATTGGATCGAAGAGGAATCAGTGTAAAAGGTAAAATTGTAATAGCCAAATATGGTGGTTCCTGGCGTGGCATCAAACCCAAGGTGGCGGCAGAGCATGGGGCCATTGGTTGTATTATATATTCTGATCCGGCGGATGATGGATATGCGAGAGGCGATACATATCCCAAAGGAGGTTTTCGGCCTAAGGAAGGTGCGCAAAGAGGTTCTGTAATGGATATGCCCATTTATCCCGGCGACCCATTGACTCCGAATATCGGTGCTACCAAAGATGCCAAAAGATTAAAAATTGCGGAGGTAAAAACCATTATGAAAATTCCGGTCATCCCCATTTCCTGGGGTGATGCCTTGCCGTTTTTAAAATCTTTACAAGGCGAAGTTGTACCGCCAAGTTGGCGAGGTGGTTTGCCTATCACTTATCATATTGGCCCTTCGAATGAAAAAGTGCATTTGCAATTGGCATTCAACTGGGATATAAAAAAAATCAACGATGTGATTGCTAAAATTCCGGGAAGTGTTTGGCCCGATGAATGGGTGATTGCCGGCAATCATCATGACGCCTGGGTCAATGGTGCACAGGATCCCATCAGTGGAATGGTAGCTGAACTGGAAGATGCCCGTGCCATTGGTGAATTGGTGAAAAAGGGATTTGCACCGAAGAGAACCATTGTTTTCTGTGCCTGGGATGGAGAAGAACCGGCCTTGCTCGGTTCCACCGAATGGGCCGAAGACCATCAAAAAGAAATACAACAAAAAGCCGTGGCTTATATTAATACAGATGACAACGGAAGAGGATATATCAATGCCGGCGGCTCACATACTTTCGAACCATTTTTTAATGAAATAATAGAACAAGTCATAGATCCGGAAACCGGCGTGAGTTTGAAAGAAAGAAAGTATGCACAGAAATTGGTGAACGCCAAATCTACCGATAGGAGTAAACTGATGAATGAAAAAGATATGAAACTAGATGCCTTGGGTGCCGGAAGCGATTGGGGAAGCTTCTTGCAACACCTCGGTATTCCTACACTGCAACTTGGTTTTGGTGGCGAAGAAAAAGGAACACAATATCATTCTACTTATGATTCTTATGATTTTTTTACCCGCTTCATCGACCCGCATTTTTTTTACGGTGTGGCTTTATCACAAACAACTGGCAGGGTGATTATGCGTTTGGCCAATGCCGAATTAATGCCGATAGATTTTACTAGTTTTTATACGACCCTGTGCAGTTATATTGACCAAATAAAAAAAATGTTATCAGATACAAGAAGAGAAACAGCGGATTTGACAGAGATGCAAAAAGAAAAACTATTTTCTTTAGTGGAAGATCCGGATGTCGTGTATGCTGCGCCTAAAGAAGAAAAACCAGTACCTTTTTTAAATTTCAGCAGCCTCGATAATGCTATGGTAAGTTTGAAAAAAGCCAGTGAAACTTTTAAAAATTTATACAAAAAAGGATTCCTTCTTTCTGCAGATAAAAAGAAAAAACTAAATGAAATTTTATACAAAGCCGAACAAAGTTTATTGCAGCAAAAAGGATTACCGAATCGGGAATGGTACCGTCACCAGATTTATGCTCCGGGCTTTTATACCGGTTATGGCGTAAAAACAATTCCCGGCGTCAGGGAATCAATCGAACAAAGAAAATGGAATGAGGCACAAACGAATATTGTCATCGTGGCCAATACGATTCAAAATTATACGGCTCAAATTTTAGCAGCCAATAAATTATTGGAATAGAATTTGTTAATGTACTGACAACTTTTGAAAGCAAAGTTTCATCTCATAAATTGCTATTATCAATGGACTTTTATGAGATTATTTTCATTTTCCCGCTGAAAAATATTTTTTGCCTAAAAAATTAAAAATTCAGCATCTTTGTTGTTGAATAACCTGCCAAAAGGCTATGAAAATTGATTTTAAATATTTACGTATGAAACGCATCTTTCTCTTATTCTTTTTTATGTTTTCGCTGTTGATGGCAGTGTCTGCTCAATCTGACATGATGATACATTACAACATGAAAGGTTTTTACCTGGAGCATAAAGTGCAAAAAGGAGAAAGTTTCTATGCATTGGGCCGTAAATATAATGTTTCACCGAAGTCAATTGCCGAATTCAATGACCTGGATTACAACAAAGGAATTTTTATTGACCAACGATTATTGATTCCATTGACAGATGATAATTTTGACCAGAAAGGAAATTCCGGTTCAGCGGTTTTTTATAAAGCAAAAGAAAACGAAACCTTAACCACTATTGGAGAAATGATCAATAATGTTTCTCCGGCCAATCTTCGTTGGTGGAATGCATTAAAAACAAATGATGTAAAAGAAAATACAAAATTGATTGTTGGATTTATTCATAGTCCTTCTTTACCGGCTGTTACCATTGCCGGTCAGCCGCAAAAAGAAGAAATTATTGCAGCGGTAAATAAAGAACCGGTCAAAGAAGAAAAAAAACTGGAAGAGAAGAAGACGGAAGAAAAAGATAGTGTCGATCCGCCAACCAAAAAAGAAGAAGCGCCACCAACGGAAATGGCCATTGATAAAACAAAATTACCAAAAGAAGGATTCTTCAAATATTTTTTCGAACAACAAATTAAAACACATCCTGTCACTAAGAATGAAACCGTAACAGCAGGCATTTTTAAAACGGTAAGCGGCTGGAACGATGCGAAATTTTATTTGTTGATTGACGATGTATCACCTGGCTCCATTGTGCGCATTATCAATCCCACAACCAACAATACTATTTATGCGAAAGTGCTGGGAAAAATGAGTGGCATTCGTCAAAATGAAGGCTTGGATATTCGTATTAGCAATGCCGCCGCCGATGCATTAGGCGTGCAGGACGATAATAAATTTATTGTTAGTATTAATTATTAAGATTACGAAAACCCCTGAGGAATTCGGCGATTTTCATTCTTTTTTTTCCTGCCAGTTGTAAATCATTTATTAGGATAAAGCCATCTTTTGCAGCAAATTTTAAATAGGATTTTCCGTCAGAAATAAATTCACCACAAGGAATAGTTGACGTTGCTTTTTCTTTTTCTGCGAAGAAAATTTTTAATTTCTTTCCATCTAAATTTGTAAAGGCTCCGGGATAAGGGCTTAACCCACGAATTTTATTGTAAATTTTTTCGACCGGTTGTTGCCAATTTATGGCGCAATCTTCCGTATGTATTTTTGGAGCATGTACATTGTTCGCATCAGTATGGGCAGATTGTGGCAGGGGTTGTAAAGAATCATTTGCCAAACCTTTTATTGTTTTCAATAGAACTTCAGCACCTATTTCTTTCATTTTGTCGTGCACATCGCCGGCCGTGTCGTTTTCATAAATTGGGAAACTTTCCTGTAGTAAAATATCACCGGTATCTATGGCATGTTTTAATTGAAAAGTTGTAACACCTGTTTCTTTTTCGCCATTGATAATTGCCCAATTGATAGGCGCAGCACCACGATAAGCTGGAAGCAAACTACCATGCAAATTCACCGTGCCCATCGGCGGCATATTCCACACGACTTCGGGCAACATTCTGAAAGCGACAACGATTTGCAAATCGGCTTCTAAAGATTTCAACTCAGCTAAAAATTCAGGGTTTTTCAATTTTTCCGGTTGCAGTATGGGAAGTTGATGTGCTATAGCATATTTTTTTACAGCACTTTCCTGAAGTTTCATTCCTCTGCCGCCGGGTTTATCAGGTGCGGTTATCACGGCTATAATTTGGCAACCGGCCCGGTGCAAAACAGCTAAAGATGCCACAGCAAATTCCGGTGTACCCATGAAAATAATGCGAAGAGATGTAAAATCTTTCATGCCTGCGAAGGTAAATATTCTAAAGCTGATGAAGGAGAATTCTCTTTATTCAAAATCTTCGTATAGTAAATATTTCTTCCTGATTTTTTTAAATGCATTTAATTCTTTTTGCCAACCGGCACGAATTTCTTTTTCCGATTTGCCGCTTATGATTTGTTTCCATAAATCATTATTCCCGGCCAATTTTGTAAAATGTGATTTTTCCATATTGCCAGCTTGCGATAAGAAAAAATGTTTCTTATCCGGAAAAAGTTGGTAGGCTTTCATCAACCATTTGAGTTGAATTTTATGCGCCACTTCTTTTTCAACTTCTTGTGGTGTCCCACTCAAATTCCAACCATAACATTTTTGTCCCATAAGTTTTGGGCGACTGGCTCCTTCATTGGATTGTGGTGTAAATGCATATAAATTTTTCGGCAACGATGGATGGCCAAATACCTGGAATTGTTTATCGGTTCCCCTACCTTCACTCAGTACGGTACCTTCAAAAAAAGCAATGGAAGGATATAAATAAATGGATTGAATAGTTGGTAAATTGGGAGAAGGTTTTACCGGCGGCGCATACCGGCTTTTATGTGTATAGTTTTTGTTTTTTATAATGAGAAAATGAAAAGGCGTATCTACGGGATGTTGTTCTACGTGTTGAAAATAATTGGCATAAGCATTCGCTTCGTCCGAAAGCCATCTTTCACCGGTAATCATCATGGCATATTCGCCAATCGTCATGCCATACACAATCGGAATGGGTTGCATACCTACAAAAGATGTATATTTTTTTTCTAAAACCGGCCCGGCCACATAAAAACCATTGGGATTAGGCCGGTCGAGTAACAGCAAGGGAATTTTATTGGTAAATGCCGCTTCCATAAATTCCTGCAATGAAGAAATATAAGTGTAAAACCGAACGCCGACATCCTGGATATCGAAGAGTAATAAATCAATTCCTTTCAAATCCTGTTGGGTAGGTTTTCTTTTAGCACCATACAATGATATCACTTCGATGCCTGTTTTTTTGTCAATATAATCACCCACTTTTTCACCTGCATCTGCATTTCCCCGAAATCCATGTTCCGGCCCGAAGATGGCTTTAATCCGAATCCCTGATTTTTGCAAAGTATCAACAAGATGCGTAGATCCCACCATGGATGTTTGATTGGCAAAGATGCCGATGATTTTTCCTTTTAAAAAAGGTAAATACACTTCCATTCTTTCTGCACCGGTTATAATTTTTTTGCTGTTAATATTTGTTTTTGACAATTGTGCAAAAGATAATTGGCTAAGAACCAGAGCGAAAATTAAGAGTTTAAAGTGCTTCATGTGAATGGTTTATAAACGTTTGAAAAATACTGATAATTTACAGGTAGAAGAAATTTAATATTTAAACGGTTGCAAGTTTGATTTTGGTTACCTTGCAAGCCAAATCTTATTATTAAATAAATTAATTTAAAAATGACGCAAGTAAAGAAAGGTGATAAAGTAAAAGTGCATTATCATGGTAAATTAAATTCAGGTGAAACGTTTGATTCTTCAGAAGGTAGAGACCCATTGGAGTTTGAAGTGGGTAGTGGCAAAGTGATTAAAGGTTTTGATGAAGGTGTAACAGGCATGCAGGTTGGTGATAAGAAAACGATCAACATTCCCTGCAATGATGCCTATGGCCCGGTGAATCCTGAAATGGTAATAGATATGCCCAAAGAACGTTTTCCGGAAGATATGAAAATTGAAAAAGGAATGCCCTTGATGATGAGCGACCAGCAAGGCCAGCAATTCCAAGTAAAAGTTGTAGAAATAAAAGACGCTTCCGTATTGCTCGATGCCAATCATCCATTGGCAGGAAAAGATTTGACTTTTGACCTTGAGCTCGTTGAGATAAACGGTGGTGCTTCCCGTATCATCACGCCATAAGGTGTACCAATATTTATGAGTGGTTTACAGTTTTTGTCTGTAAGCCACTTTCTTTTTTGTATATTACAAGCCCCTAATTTTTAAAAATATGATGAAAGATTACAAATTCACAGCCGCAGAAAGATTTTTACGTTATGTGCAAATAGATACACAAAGCAATCCACAATCCTCCGATTTTCCTTCTACTGAAAAACAAAAAGAACTGAGCCAATTGCTTGTCAAAGAATTGAAAGAAATGGGTATAGAAGATGCTCACCTCGATGATTGGGGATATGTATATGCTACCATACCTGCAACAAGTTCAAAAAAAGTTCCGGTAATTTGTTTTTGCTCACATGTAGATACGGCACCGGATTGTAGCGGAACGAATGTAAAACCTATTGTGCATGAAAATTACCAGGGCAAAGATATTGTGCTGCCCGATGATACAACACAAGTATTGCGTAAAAATGAAATTCCCTATCTCTCCTCATTGATAGGCCATGATATTATTACGGCTTCTGGCACCACATTATTGGGAGCTGATGATAAATCGGGTGTTGCCGCTATTATGGATATGGCACATTTTTTAATGACGCATAAAGAAATCAAACATGGAACTATAAAAATACTTTTTACACCGGATGAAGAAGTGGGCAGGGGAGTAGATCATGTTGACATTCAAAAACTCGGAGCCGATTTTGGTTTTACCCTCGATGGAGGCGAAAGAGGTTCCCTGGAAGATGAAACTTTTAGTGCAGATAGTGTGGTTGTAACAATTCATGGTGTTATTGCTCATCCCGGCGATGCCAAAAATAAAATGGTCAATGCTATGAAAATTGCCGGCGAAGTGTTGAAAGGGTTGCCCAAAGACAGGCTTTCTCCGGAAACTACCGAAGGAAGGGAAGGGTTTATTCACCCGGTTCGTATTGAAGGCATTGCAGAGAAATGTACCATCGAATTTATCATCCGTGATTTTGATACCAATGGTTTGAAAAAGAAAGAAGATTTTTTGCAAACGCAAATTGAAGAACGAATGCGAACACATCCGAATGCGAGATATGAGTTTACGGTGAATGAACAATACAGGAATATGAAATCAGTGCTGGACGAAAATCCGCATATTGTGGCTTTCGCCAAAGAAGCAATTGAAAAAGCCGGATTGACAGTAAAAATGGAGAGTATTCGAGGTGGAACAGATGGCAGTCGCTTGTCCTTTATGGGCTTGCCTTGTCCTAATTTATTTACCGGAATGCAAGCGATTCATTCAAAATTAGAATTTATTAGTATCCAGGATATGAACAAAGCTGTCGAAACTATGTTACATTTGCTTATTATTTGTCATGATAAGAGTAATGCAGCGTAATTTTCAACTCTTTGATTGGTAACATCTCTCACTTTGAAATGATAGTTAATTGTAATGGTCAATTTTTTGGGTAGCATTCGGAAATGGTTGAAATATTATTTTGATCAAATCAGGAATGAAAGGGTAAAAAACAATATTCTGCAAGCTTTACCTTTTTGGGTCGCTTCTTTATTAGCCGGTTTATTAGCCGTTTCCTACACCAAAATTTTTGCATGGGCATCCGAAGGAACAGATTATATTCTCAAACACAATGACGCCTTATTTTTTATCATCACACCGGTTTGTTTTGTACTGAGTTGGTGGGTGGTTCAAAAATTTGCACCTTATGCCAAAGGAAGTGGTATTCCACAAGTGATGGCTTCTACCGAACTGGCCAATCCACGGTATATCGGAAAAGTCAAAAAGCTGTTGAGTATGCGGGTGATACTTGTAAAATTTGTGTCGAGTATCATCATGATTTTTGGAGGCGGCGTTATCGGCAGGGAAGGCCCGACCATCCAGATTGCCGGTTCTATTTTTCGAAAAGTCAATCAATGGTTGCCATCCTGGTGGCCCAAGATTTCGAAAAAAAATATGATTCTGACCGGGGCAGCAGCTGGATTGGCAGCCGCATTTAATACACCACTCGGCGGAATTGTATTTGCCGTGGAAGAATTGACAAAAACACATATCAATTATTTCAAAACGGCACTTTTTACGGCCATTATTATTGCGGGATTAACGTCGCAGGCTTTTCTCGGTCCTTATTTATATCTCGGCTATCCGGATGTCAGTAATCTTGAACCTTCTGTTTTTGTTACCTTAATTATTGTAGCCATTATCGCAGGTTTGAGTGGAAGTGGAATGTCGAAAATGATTTTATACATCGGCAAATGGAAAAAGAATAAATTGAAGAATTGGCAACAGCAAGTCCTCTTTCTCGTATTATCATCCCTGGTTTTAGTTTCACTTATGTATTTTGTCAATCACAGGGCTTTTAGTTCCGGTAAAAACCTCATGACGGAAACTTTATTTACACCCGACAAATATTCAGATTGGGATGTTCCGGTTTTACGGGTTGTGGGTTCCATGCTTTCCTTTACATCAGGAGCAGCAGGCGGTATTTTTGCGCCGGCATTGGCTGCCGGTGCCAGTATCGGTTCGTGGATGGCCAATGTATTTCAATTGTCTCCATCGGCTTCCAACCTGATTATTCTTGGTGGTATGGTGGCTTTTCTTACGGGTGTTACACGTACTCCTTTTACTTCCGCCATTCTTGTCTTGGAAATGACTGACCGGCATAATGTTATTTTTCATTTGATGGTAGCCGGTATGATTGCCAGCCTGGTTTCCCTGTTGGTTGACCGACATTCTTTGTACGACCGTTTGAAAGATCAATACCTGCGGGAGTTGCATCTCGAAGATGAAAAAAAACCGGTGGCAAAAGAACCACCCGAACCGGCTTCATCCTGACGAACCGGACTACTCATTCTTGTTAAAGTACTCTAAAACTTGTTGAAAGAATACAACGTGGCATTATTTTTCTCGTTCAATGCAATACAAATATGTATCAAGAAAAAATAATCGTTAACAATACACCAAAACAGTTTTGCTTGGATTGTCCAAGCGATGGTTATGCAGGACTGTTGAAAACACACCCAAAAAATTAAAAGATCAACCCTTACATTTACAAATAAAGAACCCCTATTATGATTGACATCTTACAGATAGTAGATACAACAACGCAGATTGTAAAAAAAGTTGCCGGCGATGCAAACGGTGACGGTTACCTGAGTTTTGGCGAATTATTAATGACCGGCG
Source organism: Chitinophagaceae bacterium (assembly GCA_020437365.1). GTDB lineage: Bacteria > Bacteroidota > Bacteroidia > Chitinophagales > Chitinophagaceae > JJ008. Next base: position 40,591 of record JAGQWM010000006.1, read on the forward strand.
GCTGGATTATGATTCCTTTGGGATTGATGTTGCTGGCAGCAGTTTATGTATTTGCGGAAAGAACTATTGGCATCCGCAATGCGGCGAAAATAGATCCCAATTTCATGCACATCATCCGCGACAATATTATGAGCGGCAATATTACTTCGGCCCGAAATCTTGCCAAGAATACGAATAATCCCGTGGCCCGTATCATTGATAAAGGACTCCAAAGAATTGGGAAACCGATAGATGCAATTGAAAAAAGTATGGACAATGTCGGCACCCTGGAAATGTATAAAATGGAAAAAAATATGGGCGTTTTGTCCGTCGTTTCCAAAGCCGCACCCATTTTTGGTTTTGTCGGTACATTGATGGGGTTAATGCAGATGTTTTCCAATATTACTACTTCCAATGATTTTGAAGTCGGGACAATCGCCGGAGGTATTTATACCAAATTGATTACCTCAATTTCCGGTTTGGTGATTGGTTTGTTAGCCTATCTTGGGTATAGTTACCTGAATACCCAAATCGACAAAACAGCGAATAAAATGGAAGCGGCTTCTTCCGATTTCATTGACATCTTGCAGGAACCGACTAAATAAACAACAGCCTGTACCTAAATAAATAAAAACGACGGATGAATTTTAGAAAAAAAAATAGAGAGAATACAGCGGAAGTTTTTACCGATTCATTGAATGACATCCTTTTTATCCTGTTGATGTTTTTCCTGATTGTTGCGACTTTAGCCAATCCTAATGTTGTTCGAGTAGGCTTGCCGAGGGGAACGAAAGACGTAAAAGCCAAACAAAATATTATGGTATCCATCGATAAGGACCAGCAATATTATATTGGTACAAAAAAAATTGAATCGGCCATTTTTGATTCTTTATTGCGCAGCGAAATAAAAAGATATAAAGCATTTGTGGATACGCCAACCGTAGTTATCAATGCAGATACGACGGCTTATTATGGAGAAGTATTTCGCATTATGCGCATAGCAAAAAAGGATACGGCAAAAGTTGTCGCCAGGATTGAATAAATCATTTTTCAGCTTTCACCATCCTGTTTTTCCCCTGCATATCTTTTTTTACTGTGGTGGTAAAACCATTGGATTGAAATACTGCCGCTACTTCCCGGCTGAGCGATTCATGTGTTTCTAAAAAAACAATCCTTTTTTGTTGCAAGTGCTTGCTACTGAATTTTGCAATAGCATTATAAAAAACCAAGGCATCATTATCCGGCACAAAAAGTGCTTTTCCAGGTTCGAAATTTACAACATTGGCCTGCATTGAGGCTTTGTCTTTTTCGGGTACATAAGGTGGATTACTGACAATGATGTCAAATTTTGGAAAACTATGCCATTGCTTCTCATCTAAGAAATTGACAGGGAGTAATTTGACTTTAACTGCATGTGCGGAAGCATTTTTTTCAGCAACCTGCAATGCTTCTTTGCTAATATCACAACTCCATATTGCTGCATGCTGTAATTTTTTAGCCAAGCAAATGGGAATGCAGCCACTGCCAGTGCCAATGTCTAAAATAGTTATTTTTTGAAAAGTGTCTTTCTGGTCAGCTAAAGTTTTGATTATCCATTCCACCAATTCTTCTGTTTCCGGCCGTGGAATTAAAACATGTTTGTTCACATAAAATTTCAAACCACAAAACCAACTTTCTTCCAACACATATTGTACCGGTTCGTGTTGCAATAACCTCGATGTTATTTTTTCTAATTGCATAAAACCTTGTTGTGAAATCTGATATTGGCTTTCTACCAGTTGATCTGTTTTTGACATACCAGTTATAAATTCCAATACCCAATCGGTGATTTGACCGGCTTCATTTACCGAATAAATTTGACTGAGTTGTTGCAACAGGTTTTGCCGGGCTTTTTGTATTAGCATTTACAAACTTACAAACTGATGAAAGAATTAACATGCAATAGTGAGCCCTTTTTAAATGGTGTATCTTTGAAAATTGTTGACACACGAAAAATATATAGAAAGATGTTTGTCGCTGGCCAAACTTGGTGCCGGCTTTGTAGCACCTAATCCAATGGTCGGCGCAGTTATAGTTTTTGAAGGCAATATCATTGGCGAAGGATGGCATCAAAAATTTGGAGAAGCCCATGCAGAAGTTAACTGCCTCGCTTCAGTCAAAGAGGAAGACCGGCCAAAGATTTCGAAATCGGTTTTATACGTATCGTTAGAACCTTGTAACCATTATGGCAAAACGCCGCCTTGCACCAAATTGATTCTTCAACACAAAATTCCAAAAGTGGTTATCGCTTGCACTGACCCTTATGAAAAAGTAAATGGAAGTGGTATAATGAAACTTAAAAATGCAGGTGTTGATGTACGCACAGGTATTTTAGAAAATGAAGCCATAAAATTGAACAAACGGTTTTTTACTTTTCAAGAAAAGAAACGACCGTACATTATTTTAAAATGGGCACAAACAGCAGACGGTAAGGTGGCTTTCAATGCAAATTCAAATAAAAGGTTATTGATAAGTAATGCATTTTCGAACCGCCTGGTGCACCGTTGGCGAAGCGAAGAAGCTGCCATTTTAGTTGGAACTGCAACCGCTTTGTTGGATAATCCTTCACTTACCAATCGTTTGTGGACAGGGCCTTCACCTATAAGGGTTATATTGGATTTGTCATTAAGATTGCCCAAAGATTTGAAAGTATTTGATGCAGCAGCCAAAACAATTATTATCAATTCCAAAAAAGAAATACAGGAAAAAAATCTTTGCTACTGTAAGATAGAGGAGAAAGATAATGTAGCCGAAGGCATAGTCAAAGTTTTGTATCAGCAGCAAATTCAATCAGTAATAGTAGAAGGAGGAGTTCAATTATTACAAACTTTTATTGATGCAGGATTATGGGATGAAGCAAGAGTCGTGACCAATCAATCCTTAACAATAAATGGAGGGCTCAAGGCACCACAAATACCACAAGCAATTTTGCAGAACCATGAAAAATTGGGAAGCGATTCTATCCAATATTTTTCGAACAAATAAATATTTCCTGTAAGTATGCAACCTCTTACATCTTATCATACCATTTCTACAAATGCACAGGCGGATTTTAAAGAGAAAGGAAGCAAATTTATCGGTTATGCATTTCCGGTATCTAGTGTGAAAGATTGTAATGCAAACATTGCATTGATCCGAAAAGAACATCCCAAGGCTACGCATCATTGTTTTGCCTATCGGCTCGGTATTGATGGCAATCGTTTCAGGGCCAATGATGATGGCGAACCTTCCGGCACTGCCGGCAAACCTATTCTTGGTCAAATTGATAGTAAAGAATTAACTGACGTTTTGGTTGTTGTTGTACGGTATTTTGGCGGGAAGCAATTGGGCATTCCCGGGTTGATTGCTGCTTATAAAACGACGGCCGCTTTGGTATTGCAAATGACACCTGTTTGTCGAAAACCGGTTTTGAGTTTTATGCAATTAAATTTTGATTACACACAAACAAATGATGTGCTTACCCTCGTAAAAAAATTTGATTGCGTAGTGGATTCCCAATCCATTGATTTATTTTGTACAATGAAAATCGGAATACCAAAAATCTGGTTGAATGAATTCAAAAATAAAATAAATGACCTGCCGAAAGTAAATACAAAAGATTTTTGATTAAGCAAACCGTTCACTCACTACCAAGTCCTTGCTGCCAGGCGTGTAGGTATAAAAACCTTCACCTGATTTTACGCCGAGTTTGCCGGCCGTAACCATATTAACCAATAATGGGCAAGGTGCATATTTCGGATTACCAAATCCATCATGTAAAACTTTCAAAATAGAAAGACAAACATCAAGGCCAATAAAATCGGCGAGTTGTAAAGGCCCCATCGGATGTGCCATTCCCAATTTCATCACTGTGTCTATAGATTCCACGCCGGCTACACCTTCATATAAGCTATAAATGGCTTCATTAATCATTGGCATCAAAATCCTGTTGGCTATAAATCCCGGATAATCATTCACCGTACATGGAACTTTGCCGAGTTGCTTACTAAGTTCTACAATAGTGTTTGTAACTTCTTTCGACGTAGCATAACCATTGATAATTTCTACCAGTTTCATCACCGGTACGGGATTCATAAAATGCATGCCAATCACTTTATCGGCACGATTCGTTACAGCCGCAATTTTTGTAATGGAAATTGACGATGTGTTGGTGGCCAAAATGGCTTCTTTCGGTGCATGTTGATCCAGTTGTTGAAATATTTTTAATTTCAATTCTACATTTTCAGTAGCTGCTTCCACTACTAAATCAGCATTTTTTACACCTTCGATAATATTCGTTTCGGTTTTTAAATTTTTTATGGCAGTTGCTTTATCTTCTTCAGTTAATTTGCTTTTTGCAATTTGCCGGTCGAAGTTTTTTTGTATCGTAGCAATGGCTTTGTCTAATTGCGAAAGTGAAACATCTACAATGGTAACTGAAAATCCGGCTTGCGCAAATACATGTGCAATACCATTTCCCATTGTGCCGGCACCAATAACTGAAATTTCTTGATTCGTATCCATAGTTGGTTTTTTTTACTTTTTGCAAATGTAAGCAATATGTATTCGGTGAAAATAAGGGAAAGGCTTTTCTATTGTAGAATAGACAAACAACAAGCAGGTTTATTTTTTATTTTTAAAATCGCCTCTTTTCCAAGCTTGAATAAATTCTACCCAAGCTGCCGGATTAAAAATATTCATTGGTGGTGTTTGTCCCTGGTACACAGCCCTGTTGGCAATTTTATTCATTTGAATTCGGGTGGCTTCACCTCCGTCACCGGGAATGGTGCGCATCCATATTCTTCGTTTTGCGGCACTGGTATTTTTGCGGGCTATTTCAATATCATCATCCGGTATTTTGACATTGACAAAATCACGGGCAAACTGCTCCGGTGTGGGTCGGGGTTTGATAATTGTTGCCGGTAAAAAAACCGTATCGACAACCATCAGTTGTACCAAACTATATTGATTGCCTTTCAAGCTTGTAGGAATGGTTACGGTTTTGGATTTATACGTTACATGCGAGAAATTTATTTTATCGCCTTTCAGTACCACAATTGAAAAAACGCCTTGGTTGTTGGTCAGCGTCCCCCGGTTTTGTCCTTCGATGGTCACACTTACAGCTGGAATACCAACAAGGCTATCGGCTGTCATGACGACGCCATACAATTGAACCACAGAATCACGGGTGTTTTCAAATTGTGCGTTGGCGGAATACGCCATAAAAATGATGCCGGCAAAAAAGAATAGTAAATGTTTCTTCACAAATTCAAAAATAACGACAAGTTGCTGATTTCGTAAAAGAAATTGCCCTGAACAATGGTTACCTTTGCCGTTCAATCCGAGTTTTAACAAATACTTGAATAATGACGAAGGAAAAAATATTGGAAGCCCTTGGAAATGTACAGGAACCTGATTTGGGAAAAGACCTTGTGACCTTGAATATGGTCCAAGATATAGCGATTGAGGGAAATGAAGTGTCTTTCACCTTGGTGTTAACTACACCGGCTTGTCCACTGAAAGATATGATGAAAACGGCTTGTGAAAATGCCATTAAATTATTGGTCAATAAAGAAGCAATCGTAAAAATCAATTTTACAGCCAATACAACAACGAGGAGAACAGATCCGGGACAAGTACTTCCCAAAGTAAAAAATATTATTGCCGTTGTGAGTGGAAAAGGTGGCGTTGGAAAATCAACAGTGGCGGCGAACCTTGCATTGGCACTTGCCAAAGGCGGTGCTGCTGTGGGTTTAATGGATGCTGATATTTACGGGCCCAGTGTGCCGATTATGTTTGGTGTTCGTGGTGAAAGGCCGATGATGGTGGATGTGGGTGCAGAGAAACCCAAAATTGCACCGATAGAAAAATTTGGTATTAAATTGATGAGTATTGGTTTGTTGGTCGATGAAAAAAATGCTGTGGTTTGGCGTGGGCCGATGGCCAGTAGTGCCATTCGCCAGTTTGTTACCGATGTTCATTGGGACGAATTAGATTATCTCGTTGTGGATATGCCACCCGGCACCGGCGACATTCATTTGACATTGATGCAAATGGTTCCGGTAACCGGAGCAGTTATTGTTACCACACCACAAAACGTAGCCCTGGCAGATGCAAAAAAAGGAATTGCCATGTTCGGGCAATCGCAATTGAAAGTGCCCATCATTGGATTGGTGGAAAATATGAGTTATTTCACGCCGGCAGAATTACCGGAAAATAAATATTATATTTTTGGAAAAGACGGAGGAAAATTCCTGGCAGATGAATATGAAATTCCATTTCTTGGGCAAATACCATTGGTACAAAATATTTGTGAAGGTGGCGACCAGGGCATTCCTGTACTAGTTGGCGATGATGAAATTACCAGTAAAGCATTTGAAGGATTTGCTGCACAGGTTGTCAGAAGTATTGCTATGCGCAATGCCAATTTGAGCGAAGAGAAAATTACGGCTACGGTTTAATAGCAAGTGAAAGTTAAAATTCTGGCAGTTGTTTCTTTTTCAAATTCAACCACTCAATAGCATTTTTATAGTACAATTTATTCCGGGTTTTTTTTCTGTAATCCATTTTTTGAATAAGCTTGCCCGGTTTTGCTTCGCCTAACGGAAATGGATAATCGCTGCCAAGGCAAATGAAGTCTTCGCCCATCAAATCAAGTAAATATTGAAATGCACTGCGATCATGTGTCAGGCTATCGACCCAAAATTTGCCAATATATTTTTTGGGATTTATCGGGTTGTCAACCGCTACGAGGTCGGGGCGCATTTTATAGCCATGTTCTATTCTGCCAAGGGTTATGGGAAATGAACCACCACCATGTGCAAAAGCAACTTTTAGTTTCGGGAATTTTTCAAACACACCACCAAAAATCATTGAACAAATAGCCCTTGATGTTTCTGCCGGCATACCCACAAGCCAGGGCAACCAGTATTGAGGCATTTGTTCGGTGCCCATCATATCCCAGGGATGAATAAAAAGTGAACATCCTAATTTTTCGGCCGCTTTATAAAAAGGGAAAAATGATTTGTCTGATAAGTTTTTTCCATTGATGTTGGTACCGATTTCTACTCCCGGAAAATTTAATTCTTTAATACATCTTTCCATTTCGGTAATGGCCATTGCCACATCCTGCATGGGCAATGTACCCAAACCAATAAATGAATGTGTATTTTTTGAAACAGTTTCTGCAATATGATCGTTTAGAAACCGGGAAGTGGTTAACCCATCTTCCGGCTTGGCCCAATAATTAAATAAAACAGGAATGGTAGAAAGTACTTGCATATTGACATCGGTATCTTCCATGTCTTTGATTCTTGCCTGCGGCTGAAAACAATTCTCTTTGACTTCCCGAAAAACAGTATCGCCTTTCATCATGCAGGCTTTGCAATTGCGATGTTCCAGGTGTATAAATTCTCCATAACCGAATTTTTTTGTCCAGTTGGGCATATTTTCCGGCATAATATGAGTGTGTATATCTATTTTCATATTGACAATTGTTGTGTATCAAAATAATTTTCCAAAGGCACCTCCAAAAAAGGGAATGAATCCGTTTTCATTAATAACCGGTGTCAAACTCAATCGCCATAACAAAGCTTTTTTCGTATGCCTGCGATAACCAATTGAAGGAATAATGCTCAGGTAACCGGATTTTGGAGCAGCCCTTTTTTCCTTAACATAAAAAGAGGCATTGGCGCGGCTCCAGGTAGTGCCAAGACCCACTTCCATAAAAGAAGTGTTTCGTTGCACTTCAAATAAATAATTGACACCTATCGGAATGGTCAATGCAAAAGGTTTCAATTTGTAAAAACCAATGCCGGCCCTGATGCCTAATCCGGGTTTGGGGCTTACTTGCACATCATAATTGACAGATGTGAAAAAGCCATTTCCGCCTAATTCTACATATATACTTTGCTTTTTATTGAGCGATTGACCGGAAGATTGTAAAAAGCAAAAACAAATAAAAAAACTAAGGTTCAAAAATTTGGAACTCACAATCATAAATTTTTTAAGGCTTTTTATTTTTTTTCCGGCAAAGGCATCACCGTGCCACACTTCTTACAAGTTCTCAATTCTTCATTACTCCAGAATTTTTCCATCACCGGCGGCAATTGCTTGACGATATCTTTTACAAATAAACTGTCTTCGTGCAACTTATTCCCACAGTTGTCGCAAAACCAGAGAAAGGCATCTTTTTCATTTTCCATGTCTTCCCTAACTTTTTCTATGACTAAGCCAACAGTATTGGCCGGCCTTTGTGGTGAATGCGGTGTTTTCGGTGGCAACAAAAACATATCTCCTTGCCGAATGGGGATATCCCTTGGTTGCCCGTCTTCAATAATTTTTAAAAGAATATCACCTTCTACCTGGTAATACAATTCTTCGCTTTCATTATAGTGATAATCTTTTCGGGCATTGGGCCCACCGACAACCATGACAATAAAATTTTCGGCATCTTTATAAATGCATTGATTACCGACCGGTGGTTTTAATAAGTTTCTGTTATCATCAATCCATTTGGACAAATTGAAAGGATGTGCAATAGCCATAATACTTAAATTTAAATTATAGATTTCGGGTCAAAAAATACAACTTTTTAACGTAGGTTTGACTATATGATTCTTTCTCTTTCAGAAAAAAAAGCAATTATTTGTGGTAGCACACAGGGAATTGGATTAGCCATAGCGGAAGAATTGGCTTTGTTGGGTGCCAATTGTACATTATTGGCCCGAAATGAAGAAGCTTTGCAAAAAGCAGTGTTAAAGTTAGATACACAATTGCGCCAGCAACATGAATACCTGGTGGCGGATTTTGCTCAGCCTGATCAAGTAAAAAAAGTAATTGAAAAGTATGTAAGCGACAATACGGTGCATATTTTAATCAATAATACTGGCGGCCCTCCAGCAGGAGCCATTGCGGAAGCAGAAGAACAAGATTTTTTGCATGCTTTTAACCAGCACCTGGTTTGTAATCATATTTTAGTCAAGTCGGTATTGCCGGGCATGAAAAAAGAAAATTTCGGACGTATTGTAAATGTTATTTCTACTTCTGTAAAAATTCCATTGCCCAATTTAGGAGTGAGTAATACAATTCGGGGTGCCGTAGCCAGTTGGGCCAAAACCCTGGCGAATGAATTGGGACAATTTAATATTACAGTCAACAATGTATTGCCGGGATATACGGCTACGCAAAGATTGACTTCTATTATTGACAATAAACTAAAAAAAGGAAATGGTACTGCAGAGGAAATTGAAAATGCCATGATGCAGAAAGTACCGATGCGAAGATTTGCAGCACCCGCAGAAGTGGCAGCAGTGGCAGCTTTCCTGGCTTCGCCGGCAGCTTCTTATGTGAATGGTGTTAGCATTCCGGTGGACGGTGGAAGAACGGGAAGTATTTGATGGGTTGATTTGGAAATGTTTCGATTAGTTGATTTGGAGATGGACTGATTTGGAAATGGTTGGATTAGTTGATTTGGAGATGAACTAATTTGGAAATAGTTGGATTAGTTGATTTGGAGATGAACTGATTTGGAAATGGTTCGATTAGTTGATTTGGAGATGAACTGATTTGGAAATGGTTCGATTAGTTGATTTGGAGATGAACTGATTTGGAAATAGTTGGATTAATTGATTTGGAGATGAACTGATTTGGAAATGGTTGGATTAGTTGATTTGGAGATTAAATAATTAGCAAATCTGTTTTTCGACCGAATGTAATTTAAAATTCAAAAGCAATAGATTTAAAAATACCATATCATCTCGAAAATTACATCGATGGCAATTTGATTGGCCCGTTGAGCGGAAAATTTATAGATAATGTAAATCCGGCAACAGCAGAAATAGTTGGCCAAATTCCTGATAGCAACGAAAAAGATATTGCTGTAGCAGTACATGCTGCAGAAAAAGCGTTTCCAAAATGGAGATTGACATCACTGGAAGAAAGGTTCGCCATCCTTAATCGAATAGCAAACCTTATTGAAGAAAATCTTGACACATTAGCCTTGGCAGAAACCAATGATAATGGTAAGCCATTGTGGTTGGCCAAGAAAGTGGACATACCAAGAGCCGCAGCCAACTTCCGTTTTTTTGCTACCGCCATCATGCATTTTGCTACCGCAAGTCATCACAACGAAGGTGTGTCCGTCAATTATACATTGCGCCAGCCTATTGGTATTGTGGGCTGTATTTCTCCTTGGAATTTACCCTTGTATTTGTTTACATGGAAAATTGCACCGGCATTGGCTGCCGGAAATTGTGTTATTGCCAAACCATCAGAAGTTACACCGGTTTCGGCATTTTTGTTGGCCCGTATTTGTAAAGAGGCCGGACTGCCGAATGGTGTGTTAAATATTGTTCACGGTACAGGTGCTGTTACAGGCGAAGCTATTGTTACGCATCCGAAAGTAAAAGCCATTTCGTTTACAGGAAGTACAAGAGCCGGAGAAAGAATTGCCGGTTTGGTGGCTCCAAAATTTAAAAAACTATCCCTTGAACTCGGTGGTAAAAATCCTAATATCATTTTTGCAGATGTAGCGAATGCAAAAGATGCCTGGGAAAAAATGTTGCGAACAACAATTCGGTCTTCATTCGAAAACCAGGGCGAAATTTGTTTGTGCGGCAGTAGGATTTTAATTGAAGAAACTGTGTATGAAAAATTCAAAACAGATTTTCTTCAAATGATAAAAGATGAATTAACTGTCGGAGACCCATTGGAAGAGAATACAAAACAAGGTGCTATTGTCAGTAAAGTACATTACGAAAAAATACTAAACTGTTTGGCAATAGCAAAGCAAGAAGACGGTAAAATTTTATGTGGCGGAAATGCCATACAACTTGAAGGCAGGTGTGCGAATGGTTTTTTTATTGAACCTACTGTTATCGAAAACCTGGGCCCGGATTGTACAACCAACCAGGAAGAAATTTTTGGGCCGGTGGTAACTTTACAAAGTTTTAAAACAGAAGAAGCAGCTATAGCATTAGCCAATGCTTCACAATATGGATTGGCTGCCAGCATTTGGACAAATGATATTGGCAAAGCCAATAGGATGGCTGCTAATTTGGAAGCCGGCATCATCTGGATCAATTGTTGGTTGGTTCGTGACTTACGTACACCTTTCGGTGGCATGAAAAACAGCGGTGTTGGAAGGGAAGGTGGCTGGGAAGCTTTACGATTTTTTACCGAAGCAAAAAATGTTTGCATTAAATTATGAATGAAAAAATAATCAATACAAAAAATGCATCTGCACCGCTTGGGGCATATCCGCATGCAAGAAAGGTGGGAAATTTACTTTTTCTTTCCGGCATTGGCCCTCGCAATCCCAGAGATAACTCCATCCCCGGGTTGGAGTTGGATGCATCGGGCAATATTTTACAATATGACATCGAAGCGGAATGTCGTTCAGTATTTGCCAATGTAAAAGCAGTTTTGGAAGCCAGCGGCAGTAGCTGGGATAATATGGTAGATGTAACAGTCTTTTTAACCAATATGAAAAAAGACTTTGCAAAATACAATCAATTGTACGGCGAATATTTTAAAAATGTGCAGGCTTGCCGTACAACGGTCGAAGTGAAAAGTTTGCCCACACCCATTGCTATAGAATTAAAAGTAATTGCTACAATAGATAAATAAGATGGAATATAAGAACGATTTAAGTTTTGCAAAACAGTTGGATGAAGAAGATGAATTAAAAAGTTTTCGTCAAAAATTTTTTATACCACAGCATAATGGAAAGGACTCCATTTATTTTACAGGAAATTCTCTCGGGCTTCAACCTGTTACCACACAATCTTATATTCAGCAGGAACTCGACGACTGGGCTGCTTTTGGAGTAGAAGGACATTTTCAAGCCAGAAATCCATGGATGCCTTATCATGAAATGTTCCCCAAACTATTATCGAAAATTGTAGGTTGTCAGGAAAATGAAATTGTTGTCATGAATCATTTGACAGTCAATTTACATTTACTGCTGGTAAGTTTTTACAGGCCTTCAAACAAAAGGTTTAAAATTATTTGCGAAGCCGGTGCTTTTCCCTCTGATCAATATGCATTGGAATCTCAAGTTTTGTTTCATGGTTTTCAGCCTGAAGAAGCCATTATAGAAGTTGCCCCACGAAATGGCGAACACAGTTTACAAACAAAAGACATACTTGCTCTCATTAAAGAGCATGGCGATTCGGTAGCAGTTGTACTTTTCGGTGGTGTGAACTATTATACCGGCCAGTTTTTTGATTTGCAAAAAATAACAACAGCTGCGCATGAAGTTGGCGCAATTTGTGGTTTTGATCTGGCACATGCTGTTGGTAATGTGGCATTGGATTTACACAACTGGCAAGTTGATTTTGCTTGTTGGTGTTCTTATAAATATTTGAATAGCGGTCCGGGAAGCGTTGCAGGAATTTATTTACATGAAAAACATATTACCGATACATCTATTCCAAAATTTGCCGGTTGGTGGGGTTATAAAAAAGAAACCCGCTTCAAAATGGAAAAAGGTTTTATACCCATTCCTACGGCCGAAAGTTGGCAATTGAGTAATGCTCCTATTTTATCAATGGCTGCACATAAAGCAGCATTAGACATTTTCAATGAAGCCGGTATTGAACGATTGCATCAAAAAAGAAAATTATTATCAGGTTATTTACATTTTGTTTTGCAGGAAATAAATAATCGGCAAGCAGAAAACATAATGGAAATTATTACACCGGCAAATGAAACTGAAAGAGGATGCCAGGTGTCTATATTGATGTTGCAAAAAGGAAAAGAAGTTTTTGATGAATTGACAAAACAAGGCGTTATTGCAGATTGGAGAGAGCCTAATGTCATTCGGGTGGCACCCGTGCCTTTATACAATAGTTATGAAGAAGTATTTCGGTTTGGCGCCATTATACAATCGATTTTAAATACTTAAATTGATTGATGAAATAATTTTCAATTCGACAAAAAATAAAATGAAAAAAGATATTACCATTGTGGGAGCCGGGTTGGTTGGTTCTCTTTTGTCTGTGTATTTATCAAAAAGAGGGTATAGCATTTCTTTGTTCGAACGCCGTAGTGATATGCGAAAAGAAAAACTCAGTGCTGGCCGTTCTATCAACCTTGCATTGAGCGACCGTGGATTATTAGCTTTGGAAAAAGTTGGTTTGGCCTACAGCATAAAACAAATATGCATTCCCATGCATGGCCGTTGCATTCATAATACCGATGGCACAATTGCATTTCAACCTTATGGCAAAGAAGGGCAATATATAAATTCTGTGTCCCGCGGTGAATTGAATAAAAGGCTTATGTCGTTGGCAGAGGAAAATGGAGCGAATATTTATTTCAATGAAAAATGCACGGCCATTGATTGGGACAATCGAAAAGTGGTATTCGAGAATGAAGAAACAAAAAATACGAAGATTCAAAAAGCTGATTTAATTTTTGGTGCCGATGGTGCCTTTTCAGCTGCTCGTTTGCAACACCAGTTACACCATCATAAATTCGATTATCAGCAATATTATATTGATTGCGGCTATAAAGAATTGACCATTCCTCCAACGGCCAATGGCGATTTTGCGTTGGAACCAAACGCATTACACATCTGGCCCCGCAAATATTATATGTTGATTGCACTTCCTAATTTGGATAAAACGTTTACTTGTACTTTATTTTTCCCATTTGAAAATCTGTCAGATGACGAACAGCGGCTTTCATTTAAAAAAATAAATACGGAAGAAAAAATTAAAAAGTTCTTCCATGCCAATTTCCCGGATGCCATTCCACTCATGCCGGATTATGTCAATGAATTTTTGACCAATCCCACATCTTCATTGGTAACAGTAAAATGTTTTCCATGGATTAGGGATGATTATTTTGCATTGATTGGCGATGCGGCACATGCATTGGTGCCTTTCTATGGACAAGGAATGAATTGTGGTTTTGAGGATTGCCGCATTTTGGATGAACTGATTGAAAAATATGCTACTGACTGGTCAAAAGTTTTTAGTGAATACCAAACAATGCGTAAGCCGGATGCAGATGCCATTGCAGATTTAGCCATATATAATTTTACGGAAATGCGGGACAAAACTGCCGACCCGAAATTTTTGTTGCAGAAAAAAATTGAAAACAGGTTTGCACAATTACATCCTGATAAATGGTTGCCTTTATACTCTCTTGTTACTTTCAGTCCTGAAATTCGCTACTCCGATGCTATGAAAAAAGGAGAACAACAGGAAAAAATTATGAGTGAAATAATGAAAATGCCCGGTATAGAAAAAAAATGGGAAAGTGAGGAAATTGAAAAATTAATGTTGCGTAAAATCGACTAATCGTTTCGTCTCCAAATCAACTAATCGAATCATCACCAAATCGACTAATCGTTTCATTTCCAAATCTCCAAATTGAATCATCGCCAAATCAATTAATCGCATCATCTCCAAATTGAATCATCTCCAAATCAACTAATCGTTTCATCTCCAAATCAATTAACTTTGCCACATGACCCGTGCACAAATTATTGAACAAATCGGAAAGAAGAAATCTTATCTCTGTGTGGGTTTAGACACTGATATTGCAAAAATTCCATCACATTTACAAATAGCAGATGACCCGGTTTTTGAATTTAATAAAGCCATCATTGATGCTACCAAAGAATTTTGCGTTTCTTATAAAATGAATACGGCATTTTATGAAGCACAAGGTGTAAAAGGCTGGGAGTCTTTAGAAAAAACGGTTCATTATATCGGCGATGAGCATTTTAAAATTGCCGATGCCAAACGTGGCGATATTGGCAACACATCTGACCAGTATGCCAAAGCACTTTTTGAAACAATACCTTTCGATGCAATAACTGTTGCGCCTTATATGGGAGAAGATAGCGTAAAACCTTTTTTACAATTTGCCGGTAAATGGGCCATTGTATTGGGATTAACTTCTAATAAAGGGGCGAAAGATTTTGAATTACAACAAACGGGTAATGGGATGCTTTATGAACAAGTTTTGCAAACGGTTTCTTCTTGGGGAACACTTGAAAATTTAATGTTCGTAGTTGGTGCCACACAAACCGATGAATTTACCACCATAAGAAAAATCATACCTAATCATTTTTTATTGATTCCCGGAGTGGGAGCTCAAGGCGGCAGTCTGAAAGAAATTGCTGAAAAAGCCATAAATAAAGATGTTGGCATTTTGGTGAATGTCAGCCGTGCAATCATTTATGCTTCCAATGGGGAAGATTTTGCAGAAAAGGCAAGAAGTGTTGCAAAAAAATATCAACAAGAGATGATGTCTTTTCTGTAATTAATCAAACACTTGTTTTCCCGGGGCGAAACTACCTATTGCATCAGCCCACCACGGAACAATATCATAAATAAAAACCCCGGCTTTTACCGTAGGGTCTGTTTTTACATATTCTTCAGCTTCATCTTTTGTTTTACAATCTAAAATAAAAAGCCCTCGCCAGGTAAAATCATTTTTCCCGAATGGGCCGGCTACTTTCAAAACACCTTCTTCAAAAAGTTTTTGCATATTGCCAAAATGCCCCACAAATAAATGGCTTCGTTCAGTGCTGTCTTTTATCTCTTTATCCTTCGGCCCGGTTTTTAAAATCACCAGCCAGAACTGTTTAATGTTTTCACCCGGGTTTTTTCGGGCAGAATCTTTTTGTGCCGATACAATATGATTGATACTAAAAAGTACAAGCATTACTAATATTATTCTCTTCATAACCACCAAATTTTGTAGAACCCAAATATCCGCCTTTTCATTCAATCAGTTACCTTTGCGGCAGCAAATATTCATATCAGAAAATAAAATATAAATAACAATGGCAACCCGTACAGATCAATTTATAAGTCCCGATTATTTTGGCGTTGATGAATTGCTGACCGAAGAGCATAAACTCATTCGTGAGTCGGTTCGCAGTTATGTGAAAAAAGATATGTATAGTTGATAAACTGTGCATAAATTACGTTACATTATATTTACAAGAAACTGATAAAGCTGGTAACTTCATAATACGTTTTTAATATATTATTACTGAATTTTATGTAGCTATGTTTACCAAATTAAAATCTTGCGTATGAAAAAGATGTATATATTTCTGTTTTTATTATTTATTTTCGGCAAATCATTTTCACAAGTGGGTCCCTCGGAACAAACTATTACAATAGATTCAATTGTTAATACAAATCTTTCAAATGAAATTCGATTGATATTTAATAAATTACAATGTGTTCCGGAAAATGTCGTAGAGAATTGTCAAATACCTAGTTTTTCTGAAAATGATTTTAATTTTGATAAGGTTTATCGTAGTAGGAAACCTAATGAATCAGAGATTGGGTATTCTGTTAAATCGACCTTAAGTACTCCTGGAATCCAGTTTGTATTTTCCGTTTCTGTAAAGGATGGAATTTATAAAAATCCCATGTTAGTGAAAACTAAAGACGATAAATCGCAAGGCGTTTATAACGAATTAAATGAAAATAAATCATTAACAGTTAATAATAATAATGGAGAATTTGAATATATAGCAAGTGCTGTAGATTTTGGCGTTCCACAGAATTATATTGCATCGTCTAACGGATGCGGTCAATGTGTTATAGATTGTATTAATGATGCGTATTCTAAACATGGATGGGCTTCTGTCTGGGCATGGGTTCAAAGTGCTTTTTTACCTCAAACATTAGTTGGAATTGCGTTAGGATGTACTACTAAATGTTGTTTACGGGCAGTTCCTAGCAATTAATAAATAAGAATATGAATTTGAAAAATCTATTTTTATTTTATATTTTAATACTTGTTCCCTTAGTGGTTATGTTTATATTTATGAAGGAACATGTTTTCAGCACCAAATTATTTGTATTTTTTTTTCTATTTTATGCGTTAATATATCATCCCATAATTTCCGGAATAAGACTTTTACAGTCGGGTAAAATAAATAAAAAACAATTTTGGTATAATTTTATACCAGGGTGGAACTCCCGTTTTTTCTCCTTTCTTTTTTTTGGGAAATAGAAAATAAATTCATATAAAAATTTTAATTTCTCATACTCAGATATTGGTACTTTCTTTAAGTGCTTATATTGGAAACTTGTAGATTGTGTATTTATAATTCTGCCTGATAACTATACTCACAGGAGATTTATGCCAACACGGGGAAGTACATCTTATGGAGTTTCTCAATCCTATGGCACTCTGAAACTTAATTCAGTTTTAGTTCGGATATTTTTTCGTGGTGCAAAGAAGTACAATCAACACTAAAATTATTCTCTTCATAACCACCAAATTTTGTAGAACCCAAATATCCGCCTTTTCATTCAATCAGTTACCTTTGCGGCAGCAAATATTCATATCAGAAAATAAAATATAAATAAAAATGGCAACCCGTACAGATCATTTTATAAGCCCCGATTATTTTGGCGTTGATGAATTGCTGACCGAAGAGCATAAACTCATTCGTGAGTCGGTTCGTAGTTATGTGAAAAAAGAAATTTCTCCCATCATTGAAGACTATGCACAGAAAGCGGAATTTCCGCAACAGATTGTAAAACAACTTGGCGATTTAGGTTGTTTCGGCCCGACTGTGCCGATAGCATACGGCGGAGGTGGATTGGATTATATTTCTTACGGGTTGATGATGCAGGAATTGGAAAGAGGCGATAGCGGTGTTCGTTCCACTGCTTCCGTGCAAGGTTCTTTGGTGATGTTTCCCATTTTTCAATATGGAAGTGAAGAACAACGAAAAAAATATTTGCCCAAGTTTGCCAGTGGCGAATGGTTGGGTTGTTTTGGATTAACAGAACCCAATCATGGCAGCGATCCCAGCAGTATGCTGACTAATTTTACCGACGCCGGCGACCATGTTGTTTTGAACGGTGCCAAAATGTGGATTAGCAATGCACCTTTTGCACAAATGGCAGTTGTTTGGGCCAAAGATGAAGAAGGCGTGGTGCATGGTTTGATTGTAGAAAGAGGTATGGAAGGATTTACTACTCCCACTACGCATGATAAATGGAGTTTAAGAGCTTCGGCAACTGGTGAATTGGTTTTCGATCATGTAAAAGTGCCCAAAGAAAATATTTTACCGAATGTAAAAGGTTTGAAAGGCCCATTAAGTTGTTTAACCAAAGCCCGTTTTGGCATTGCCTGGGGCGCAATAGGCGCAGCCATGGATTGTTATGATACGGCTTTGCGCTACGCAAAAGAAAGAGAACAATTTGGAAAACCGATTGGCGGATTTCAATTGCAACAAAAAAAACTGGCTGAAATGCTGACCGAAATTACGAAAGCACAGTTATTGAATTGGCGTTTGGGTGTGTTGATGAACGAAGGAAAAGTAACACCACAACAAGTGAGTATGGCTAAGAGAAATGCCTGTGAAGTAGCCACGAATATTTGCCGAGATGCGAGACAAATGCTGGGTGGTATGGGCATCACCGGCGAATATCCCGTTATGCGCCACATGATGAATTTGGAAAGTGTCATTACATACGAAGGAACACATGATATTCACTTACTGATTACCGGTATGGATGTTACAGGATTGAATGCGTTTAAGTGATGTTTAGATTCACAAATTTGTAAATATGCAGATTGAAAAGAGAGATAATGTGATTGTATCAATTAGTATGCAATTTGCTTTAGATATTATTATCTATACTGAAAAATTAGAAAAACAAAGAAAATTTAACTTGGCAAATCAGCTATTTCGAAGTGGTACATCTATAGGTGCTAACGTAAATGAGGCTCAGGGATGCGAGAGCAAAAGAGATTTTATTCATAAATTGAAAATTGCTTATAAAGAAGCCGAAGAAACACGATACTGGCTTGTATTATGTGAAAAGTCCGAAAACTATTTATCACCCGGTAAATTATTGGATGATATTCTTTCAATTTTAAAAGTGCTTGGAAAAATTATTAGCACCGCAAAATCTTAAATTTACCATTTAAAAATTCACACATTTGCACATTTAAAAATTCACTCATTTACCCATTTAAAAATTTACCCATTTGCACATTTAATAATTCACTCATTTACCCATTTAAAAATTCACACATTTGCACATTTAATAATTCACTCATTTACCCATTTTAAAATTTGCACATTTAAAAATTTACACATTTGCACATTTAATAATTAACTCATTTACCCATTTAATAATTCACTCATTTACCCATTTAAAAATTCACACATTTGCACATTTAATATTTCACACATTTAAAATTCTCAATTCTACAAAATGAAAATATTCCTCATAGGCTTTATGGGTTCCGGCAAATCGCATTGGGGGCATTTGCTAAGCCAGAAACTGGGGCTCCGGTTTTTTGACCTTGATAAACAAATAGAGGAAGAAAACGGGAAATCAGTCAATGAAATATTCTCGACAGAAGGGGAAGAACATTTTCGCCTGTTGGAAAAAGAAATTCTTTATATTATTACAGAGAGTCACGATAATTTTATCATGGCTTGTGGTGGCGGAGCACCTTGCTTTTATAAAAATATAGACTACATGAATGATGCAGGTTTGGTTGTTTGGTTAAATCCACCGATCGAAAAAATACTTGAACGATTAATAAAAGAAAAAAATACACGGCCATTGATTCAGGATTTGTCAGATGAAGCCATTGGCGGATTTATCCATAAAAAAATGACCGACCGAAAAATTTATTATGAGCAAGCAAGATTAATGATTACTGAAGAAAATATAAAAATTGAAAACCTGGTAGAAAAAATATTTCATGCATAAAAATTTTATTATTACAGCAGCATTTTTTGGCGGCCTGGCAGTTGCATTAGGTGCATTCGGCGCACATGGGTTAGAAAAAATAACAACTGACGAAAAAATTTTGCACGGATTCAGAACGGCAGTACTGTACCAAATGATTCACGCCTTGGGATTATTAAGCATTGCCATACTTGCAGAAAAAATAAAAAACCATTGGATTATTTGGGCCGGCAGAAGTTTTATTTTGGGTATCATATTATTTTCCGGCTCATTGTATTGCCTGACATTTCTGTAAATAGAAAATAACAATCTTGTCAAAATCATTGGTCCGATAACACCTTTCGGTGGATTGTGTTTTATAGCCGGATGGGTTTGCCTGTTGATGGCGGTACTCAAACAGAAATAACAATCCACCTTCCCAAAATACTGCTCGATAAAATTTTAACTGGAAACATCGAAACAGTATCTTTGCAAACATGGCTACCAAGCGGACAAAAGCAAAAAAAAATCCTGGAAAAAAACCGGCCAAATCAAATGGTAAACCACTTCGCACAGAAAAGGATGTTAGCATTGATCTGAAAGCGATTGCCCGGGATGAACGTACCTGGAAAATTATAGGTACAGTCTTTATTTTATTTTCAATTTTTCTGTTTATTTCATTTGCCTCTTATCTTTTTACATGGAAACAAGATCAGGCCATTGCCCGGCAGGGATTCTCCGCTTTATTGGATACCGATAAGCCGGTAGCCAATTTATTAGGAAGATTTGGTGCCGTAGTTTCTTATTTTTTTATTTATAAAGCATTTGGCCTTGCTTCATTTCTTATCTGTACTTTCTTTTTTGTAGTTGGCGTAAACCTGCTGTTCAAAAGAAAAGTATTTTCTATCTGGCGAAATTTAAAATATGTAACACTTGGCCTCGTCATTTTGTCTGTTTCTCTTTCATTTATTACTTCTTTTTTCGAAACCAATGGATTTTCTTATGGTGGCGCCGTAGGCGATATGATCAGTAATAAAATCATTGGTGTATTGGGTAGATTTGGTACAGCCGCTGTATTGATTTTACTCGCTGTCGTTTATTTTATCTGGCAGTTTAATCCCGCTTTCAACCTGCCGCAAAAATCAGCCTCCGCATTCAATGAGGAAGAACAAGATGGAGAAATAAATTCCGTTGTTGAGGAAAATGCCGAAAATCAAAAAAATAGTCAAGAAGAAAATGCCGAAGGCAATGGCAATCGTTTAAAAGATGACCCAACGGTTGTGATTAATTTTCCGGAAGATGACCCTAAAAATGATTTTAAGGTTTTTGAAAAAGATGAACCGGCATCTGTAGCAACAACGCCGACGGAATTCGATATACCCAAAGTGGCGAAACCTTCACAACCTTTATCTACTTCATCAGACGATCCTTTAGAACTTGAAATAAAAGCCGGTGCCGAATCTGACGAAGAGGAAGCAAAAAAGAAAGTAGAAAACCTGCCGCCGTATGAACCTACGTTGGATTTGAAAGATTATTCCTATCCTACATTGGAATTGTTGGAATCGCATGGTAGTGAGAAAATAATTCAGGACACCAATGAACTGCAGAATAATAAAAACCAGATTATTGAAACACTAAGAAATTATTCTATCGAAATTCAAAAAATCAGTGCCACCGTAGGGCCAACCGTTACGCTGTACGAAATTGTACCCGCACCGGGTATTCGTATTTCGAAAATTAAAAATCTCGAAGATGATATTGCGTTAAGCCTGGCAGCTTTGGGTATTCGAATCATTGCACCTATTCCGGGAAAAGGCACAATTGGCATTGAAGTACCAAATGTCAGGAAGACGATTGTGAGTATGAAATCCTTGCTTTCTTCAGAAAAATTCCAACATAATAATTACAGCTTACCCATTGCCATTGGTAAAAAAATTGATAATGAAAATTATATTGTCGATTTAACGTCGATGCCACATTTATTGATGGCAGGTGCTACCGGACAGGGAAAGTCAGTAGGGCTCAATGCCATCCTTGTTTCATTGTTGTATAAAAAACACCCATCGCAATTAAAATTAGTGTTGATAGATCCCAAAAAAGTGGAATTGAGTGTGTACAGGCATATTGAAAAACATTTCCTCGCCAAACTGCCCGAAGAAGAAGATGCAATTGTTACCGACACTAAAAAAGTAGTGAATACATTGAATGCATTGTGTATTGAAATGGATAACCGTTACGATTTACTAAAAGAAGCCGGAGCAAGGAATATCAAGGAGTACAATCAAAAATTTATTAAACGCAAATTGAACCCGGAGAAAGGCCACCAGTTTTTGCCTTTTATCGTGTTGGTCATTGATGAATTTGCCGACCTTATAATGACGGCCGGAAAAGAAATTGAAATGCCGATAGCGAGATTGGCACAATTGGCCAGGGCAGTTGGTATTCATTTGATCATTGCTACGCAAAGGCCTTCAGTCAATATTATTACAGGAACAATTAAAGCCAATTTCCCATCGAGAATTGCATTCAAAGTGTCGAGTAAAATAGATTCCCGTACTATTTTGGATACCGGCGGTGCCGAACAATTAATTGGTAAAGGCGATATGCTGATTTCGCACCATGGCGATATTACCCGCTTGCAATGTGCTTTTGTTGATACGCCTGAAGTTGAAGAAGTAGTAGCATATATCAGCGATCAACGAGGTTATCCGCAGGCTTTTCTGCTTCCCGAATACATCGATGAAAAAGACTTGGAGGGAAAAAGTTTTGATTTAACCGATAGGGATGCACTTTTTGAAGATGCCGCCCGTCTGCTGGTGCAAAATCAAATTGGCTCCACCTCTTTATTGCAAAGAAGAATGAAACTGGGCTACAACCGGGCCGGAAGATTGATGGATCAATTAGAAGCGGCCGGCATTGTTGGTCCCAACCAAGGTAGCAAAGCCCGTGAAGTATTGATAAAAACGGAAATGGAATTGCAACAACATCTTGATACATTGGAATAAAGCGTTAGCATCCTGTTAAGAAATTCTATCCATTTGCAACCCGGTACAGTCATTGTAAGTCATATACTGCAAGGCCCGGAACTAAAACTCAGAACTTATTACCTTTGTGCCCATAATTGAATTTTCAATTCTGCCACACCACCACCAAAAAATAAAAAATGAAAAAAATTTACTTCTTTATCCTTTTGCTTTTTTCCTTTTCTATTATTCATGCGCAAAAAAGTGACCCGGCTGCAAAAGCCATCCTCGATGCAGTTAGTGCCAAATTCAAAAGTTTTAAATCCGTTCAGGCCAGTTTTTCATATATCGTACAAAATGCTTCGGGCAAAACTTTGTCGAAACAAAATGGAAGTCTCACCATGAAAGGCACCAAATACCAGGTCAATTTTAGCGGGCAACAAATTTTCTGCGATGGTAAAACTGTCTGGAATTATGATAAATCGGTGAATGAAGTAACCGTCAGTAATCTCGATGCCGCCGCAGGTACCATCACGCCACAAAAATTATTTACTAATTTCTACGATAAAGATTTTCGCTATATCCTCAACGGCGAAAAAACCGTTGGTTCCAAAAGAATCCAGGAAATAGAATTGACACCATTGGATAAAAGCAAACCTTTCTTTAAAGTGTATTTACAAATTAATAAACCGGCCAAAGTTATTTATAGCACAAAAGTTTTGGAAAAAGCCGGTAACCGTTATGTTTATACCGTAACTTCCATGAAGACGAATGCCAATATTTCTGATGCTTTATTTGTTTTTAATAAAAATAAATATCCAGGCGTAGAAGTGGTTGATTTGCGGTAAACTAATTTTTTTTAAATAATGGAAAGGGCTTTTTTAGGAAAGCCTTTTTTTATGCCATGGCTTTTTTCAACTTGACTAAATCAGAAAGTAAATTTTCCAACAGGTGTAAAGGCAACATATTGGCTCCATCGCTTTTTGCTTCAGCTGGAGTTGGATGTGTTTCTATAAAAATTCCATCGGCACCGGCGGCTATGGCGGCTTTGGCTATTGTAGCAATCATTTCAGGATGGCCACCTGAAATGCCACTCGTTTGATTGGGTTGTTGCAATGAATGTGTAACATCCATAATAACCGGCACTTTATGTGCTTTCATGATGGGAATATTGCGGTAATCCACCACCAAATCCTGGTAGCCGAAAGTGGTGCCTCTCTCTGTCAACATGATTTTTGCATTGCCGGCATTCCTTATTTTTTCTACAGCAAAACCCATGGCTTCACCACTCACAAACTGGCCTTTTTTTACATTAACAATTTTTCCGGTTGCAGCAGCGGCTTTTAATAAATCAGTCTGGCGACATAAGAATGCCGGAATTTGTAAAATGTCGGTATGCGCCGCAGCCATTTTTGCTTCTTCGGCAGTATGAATATCTGTCAATACAGGAATAGAAAAAGTGTTGCCGATATTATTCAGTAACTGCAAAGCCATTTCATCGCCAATACCGGTAAAAGATGTATCGCTGGTGCGATTTCCTTTTCTATAGGAAGCTTTGAAAATATATGGAATACCAAGCCGCTGACACATGCCGGATACTTTTTCGGCCACTTCCGTTAGCAATTCGTTGCTTTCCACCACACAAGGCCCGGCAATTAAAAAGAAATTCTTCGCATGGTAATTTTGATTTTCAAAAATATCGGTCAGAAAATTCTCCATGCAACAAAGATAAGTGAGAACGGAATAGTGTCAAGAAACTGTAGCAACTCTTTATCAATTGAAAACCTCGGCATTTTAATTCTTCTTATTATCTTGCGTCCATATTAAAAAAAAATGGCGATGAAAGATAAAATACTGGTTATCGGTGCTTCCGGACAAATTGGAGTGGAGTTGACTTTGGCGTTGAGAAAAATTTATGGAAATGAAAATGTAGTAGCTTCCGATTTGCGGGAACAAAGCCCTTTGCTCGAAGGGAAAGGCCCTTATGTTTCTTTGGATGTAATGAATAAAGAAATGCTGCATGTGCAAGTTATTCGGCAGAACATTACACAAATTTATTTGTTGGCAGCCGTGTTGTCCGCCACCGGCGAAAAAAATCCCGGACTGGCCTGGAACCTGAATATGCAAGGCCTTTTGAATGTGTTGGATATTGCCCGTGAAGAACAAATAAAAAAAGTTTTCTGGCCTTCTTCTATTGCTGTATTCGGACCCAGTTCGCCCAAGCAAAACTGTCCGCAGCAAACGATTATAGAACCGGCTACCGTTTATGGTATCAGTAAATTTGCCGGTGAGTTTTGGTGTCATTATTATTACCAGCGATATAATGTGGACGTAAGAAGTGTCCGTTATCCCGGATTAATTTCTTATAAATCGGCGCCCGGCGGTGGCACTACCGATTATGCAGTAGAAATTTTTAAAGCTGCTGTTGAAGATAAAAAATATGAATGTTTCATTCGGGAAGATACTTATTTGCCAATGATGTATATGCCCGATGCTATTCGGGCCACGATAGAATTAATGGAATCGGAAGCAAAGAAAATTTCTATTCGTACATCTTATAATCTTTCAGCCATTAGTTTTTCACCAAAAGAAATTGCTGCAGCTATACAAAAACATATTCCTGCATTTACAATACAATATAAACCCGATTATCGCCAGAAATTAGCCAATGGCTGGCCGCAAAGTATTGACGACAGTGTGGCAAGAAAAGATTGGGGCTGGCAACATGAATATGACCTTGAAGCTATTGTAAAAGATATGTTGGACAATACGCCGGCTATTAACTGACAATTTTGAATTTATCGAAAGATATCAATTCGCAGTCTTCAATATCCAGTTTTTCTACTTCGGCCAATGTCGGACCAATTTTACACCAGTTGATAAATTCTTGTAAAGTGCCTTCATCACCGGTGGCTAAAATTTTTACAGAGCCATTTGTTAGATTTTTCACTTCGCCCACAAGGCCTAATGCCTGTGCTTTTTCTTTGGTGGATTGCCGAAACCAAACACCTTGCACTCTTCCGCTTACGATGATAGAAATTGTTTTCATGTGTTTACATTTTCTACGACGAAGGAATTAACCGTACAATTTCCTCTAAGTATTGTTGATCGGTAGCATCGAACTGGTCATATTTGTCGTCGTCAATATCCAAAACGCCAATCATTGTATTGTTTTGAAAAATTGGAATGACGATTTCCGATTTTGATAAACTATTGCAGGCAATATGGCCTGAAAATTCTTCTACATTGGGTACAATCAACGTTTTTTCCTGTAGCCAACAGGTGCCACATACGCCTCTGCCTTTGGCAATACGAGTGCAGGCAATAGGTCCCTGGAATGGCGCCAACACCAATTCTTCTTCTTTGTTTTTAGATTTTTTAATAAGATAAAAACCAACCCAAAACCAATTGAATTGAAATTTTAAAGCCGCAGCGATATTACTTAAATTGGCAATCAAATCCGGTTCGCCTTCCACCAAACCTTTTATCTGTGGAATGAGAGCCTGGTATTGTTCCGCTTTGCTGCCGATGGCTATTTTTATTTCTTCTGACATGTTAATTTTCAATCGATGTTAAAGGTGTTGTTGCATAATTTTTAATTTCATTATACAATGTATCTCTTTCTACCGGAATTCTTTTGGCTTGTTGTATTAAGGTTACAATTTCATCGGTTGTCATGGAAGGGGTTTGTTCTTCGGCACCGGCCATGCTGTAAATTTTTGTAGTATCATCAATTGTTCCATCTATATCATCTACGCCAAATGAAAGTGAAAGCTGTGCATTTTGCCGGCCCAACATTGGCCAGTAAGCTTTCAGGTGTGGAAAATTATCCAGGTAAATGCGGGCAATGGCATAAGTTTTTAAATCTTCTGTTATGCTGCTTTCGGGTATATGGCTCATGTCATTGTCCTTATTGCGAAATTTTAGTGGGATAAAAGTATTGAAACCATGTGTTCTGTCCTGCAATTCTCTTAGTCTTCGCATGTGGTCAATCCGATGTCTATAATTTTCTATGTGACCGAAAAGCATGGTCGCATTGGATGGTACGCCGAGACGATGTGCCGTTTCGTGTATCTCGAGCCATCCTTTGGCATCTACTTTATCATCACATATTTTTTGGCGGATTTCTTCATCAAAAATTTCTGCTCCTCCACCGGGAATACTATTCAATCCTGCTTCAATCAGGAATTTCAATCCTGCTTCTACAGATACTTTTGCTTTGCGAAACATATAATCATACTCCACGGCCGTAAAAGCTTTGATATGTAATGCAGGCCGATGTGTTTTAATGGCTTTCAACAGGTCGGCAAAGAATTGCAAATTCATTTTCGGATGCACGCCGCCTACAATATGTACTTCAGTGATGGGTTGGTTGTCATATTTTTTTACGATATGCAGCATTTGATCAATGCTGAGTTCCCAGCCTTCCTCTCTTTTCGCATATAGTTTGCTGTAAGCACAAAACTGGCAACTGAATACACATACATTGGTAGGTTCAATATGAAAATTACGATTGAAAAAAACCTTATCGCCGTTTTTCTTTTGCCGAATTTCATTGGCCAGGCTGCCTACAAAACCGAGGCTGGCATGTTCAAAAAGAAAAAGGCCTTCCTCATCGGTAATTCTTTTTCCTTCTTGTACTTTTTGGGCAATAGCTTTGAGTTCGGGCTTAATATGATGGGTAGATATATTTGCTAAATCCATGGTAATCGAATCATTAAAAGGGCTGTAAAGTTAGCCAATGTTTCCAATACTATTGGGCAATGGCGAACCGCAGGATTTGATTTTATCAATTGGAAAGTCAATAAAAACCTTATCTTTCCTTTTTATAATATTCCTCATTTTAAAAGAAGGTACATGAATATCAAACTACGACTTACCATTGTCAGTTTTTTACAATTTTTTGTTTGGGGTGCTTGGCTGATTACAATTTCAACTTATTTTTTTTCGAACAATATGGGTACCGGCGTTCAATTCGGCGCTATTTTTTCTACCCTTGCTATTTCTTCATTATTCATGCCGGCCCTGACGGGTATTATAGCTGATAAATGGATGAATGCCGAGAAATTATATGGCTTATTGCATTTGCTATATGCCGCTGTACTTTTTTATGTGCCACAAGTGAAAGATGCCGATACTTTGTACTATGTCATTTTTGCGGGAATGATTTGCTATATGCCGACGATCTCTTTGTCCAATTCCATTTCCTATACCATTCTCAAAAAAAATAATTACGATGTGGTAAAAGTGTTTCCTCCAATCCGTGTATGGGGAACGATTGGTTTTATTGCCGCCATGTGGGTCACCAATTTATCGGGCAGCAAAGCCAATGCCAACCAGTTTATCATTGCTGGTATTGCAGCTATTTTGCTCGGTTTGTTTTCATTTACACTACCCAAATGTCCGCCGCAAAAATCCATCGCCAAAGACGCTTCTTTCATCGAACAAATGGGATTGAAAGCTTTTAAATTATTTGCGAATTACAAAATGGCTTTATTCTTCCTATTCTCAATGATGTTGGGAGCGGCTTTGCAATTGACCAATATGTATGGCGATACATTTTTAGATGATTTTAGAAAAATACCTATGTACGGGCCCGATTCTTTTGTGGTAAAATATTCAACTATCATTTTATCTATCTCACAGGTTTCGGAAACTTTATTCATCCTGGCCATACCGTTCTTCCTGAAAAGATTCGGCATTAAGAAAGTGATGCTCATGTCGATGGTTGCCTGGGTATTACGATTTGGTTTATTTGCCTACGGCAATCCGGCCGATGGATTGTGGATGATAATTTTATCTTGTGTTGTGTATGGAATGGCTTTCGATTTTTTCAATATTTCGGGTTCTTTATTTGTGGAAACAACAACCGACCAATCGATTCGATCCAGTGCACAGGGATTGTTTATGATGATGACCAATGGAGTAGGAGCTTTCCTCGGCAGCATTATCAGCGGGTATGTGATTGATGATTATTTTACTTCCGTCGCCGGTGATAAAGACTGGCATAATATCTGGCTTAGTTTTGCGGCTTATGCATTAGTGGTAGCTGTTCTCTTTGCTATTTTCTTCCGGCATAAACACCGGCCCGACGCAATAGAAAATGTTCAACATTAAACAAAAAAGCCGTCACAATTTTTTATGACGGCTTTTTAAATGCTTTTCGTGAAGTTTAAATATGTGCTTCAATTTTTTTCACAAAATTTCCTTTGGGTTGGGCACCTACCAGCTTGTCAACTACTTCGCCACCTTTAATGAATAAAATTGCCGGAATGGAAGTAATGCCGTAATTCATAGATACCTGTGGATTATTATCAACGTTTAATTTGCCCACATTTACTTTGCCATCATATTCTTTACTTAATTCTTCAATTACTGGCCCGATAGCCCTGCAAGGCCCGCACCATTCTGCCCAGAAATCAATGACGGTTAACTGGTCGGAGTCTAAAACGTCAGACTGGAAATTAGCGTCTGTAAATTCTTTTGCCATTTTGAAATTGTTTATTTTTTTAATTGATTAATTATTGATGAAGTGCAAATTTAAGCCCATTTAAAAGATTATGCAGTTCTGTCGTGTATTTGTGTAAAACTTGTCATATTTCACTTTTCCTCTACACATTTGTATGCTAATTTGTCGATAAAAGACATCGTTAACTATGATCAACCTGAATTTGCAATTCGGGGTTTTCTTCTAA
The DNA here is from genome assembly GCA_020437365.1 of Chitinophagaceae bacterium. Taxonomy (GTDB): domain Bacteria; phylum Bacteroidota; class Bacteroidia; order Chitinophagales; family Chitinophagaceae; genus JJ008. The sequence goes on from JAGQWM010000006.1 coordinate 69,931, forward strand.
AAAATCGATTAAATCGTTATTCAATTCCAGGCCTTTGTTTTGGGTATAAAGCAGGCTTTGCAGTTTACTTGTTTTATCCATCAAATGGATACGGAATTTTGCCTTCCCGGGAAATGATTTCAAATTTTGATAAAGAAAATTGACGATTTTGTTATTTATATTTTTCGGGTGACTATGTAAAACGATTTTTTTGGTCAGGTTTTTCTTCATGTTTTCTGCCAGCATAACTGATTGCACTTGCAATTGAAATTCATCAGAATTATATCGTTTTCTTATTGTGGCGGAAACCATTACAATACTGTCTCTTTGTAATATGGGCGAAAATTGTAAATATTTTTCCGTAAAAAGCCTGAATTCTGTTTTGCCGGTAAAATCTTCAATAATAAACTGTCCGTATTTATTTCCTTTTTTCGAAATGCGATGCTCTTCATGTGTGACCAAACCCAGGAATCTGAAACTCCTTTCGGGGTTGGATTGCTGGTCTATATTGTCAAAGAAACTATTATATACTTGTAAAGTTGTAATGCCGTAATGATTCATTTCAAACATATAATTATCCAAGGGATGGCCGCTCAAAAAGATACCAATGGTTTCTTTTTCTTTATTCAGTTTTACAATCAAAGGCCAGGGCTCGCATACAGGTAATTGGGGCGGTGCTATTTTGATAACGGTACTTAATTCGCCAAACAAAGTATGGCTCATATCTTCTTCCTGACTCGAAAGCTGTTGTCCGTATTTAATAATTTTATCCAGTCCGTTGGATGTATCACCGGGCGGTGTATAGAAATATTGTGTGCGGGTGATGTCGGGAAAACAATCGAAACTTCCTGCACAAATCAAGGTTTCCATTGTTTTCTTATTAACAGTTCTTTTATTTATTCTTTTTACAAAATCGAAAATGGATTGAAAATGGCCGTTTTCATTTCTTTCTTCAATGATACATTCAATGGCTGCTTCGCCCACACCTTTTAATGCACCTAATCCAAAACGGATATCTCCTTTTTTATTGACGGTAAATCCTTTTTCCGATTCGTTGAT
>JAGQWM010000070.1 GCA_020437365.1 Chitinophagaceae bacterium
AAATGAAGCCCGGCCGTTTTTGTCACTGTAGATGCTGCAATGGATTTTCGTACAGGGTTACCTGTTATGATAATTTTTTCCTTCGGGAAAAATTTTTCCATGCCTGCGGATGCAGTAAAAATCCTGGTAGCTTTTTTACCCAACAGGATATTGGATTTTCCGGCAAAGGAATTTGATTCATGAATAAATGTTTTAATTCCTTTGGCTTGTGCAGTGCGTAGCACAGGAAAACTTGCATATCCACCCACACCTATTACAGCTTGCGGCCGAAATGATTTCATAATCGAACGTACTTGCCAAAAACTTTGAATCAATTTAAATGGCAGTCCGATATTTTTTATCAAAGAACTTCTATTGAAACCTGCAATATTCAATCCCACAATTTTATATCCTGCTTCAGGTACTTTTTCCATTTCCATTTTCCCTTTTGCTCCCACGAACAATATGTCAATGTCCGGTTCCGTTTTTTTCAGTGCATTGGCAATGGCAATGGCCGGAAAAATATGCCCGCCTGTTCCGCCACCGGCAATGATGACTCGCTTTTTCATGCTCCTTCATTTTCAACAGCCGGAGCTGCAGCACTTTCCATCTGTTCCACATTTCTCGCAACACTTAAAATAATACCAATGGCCAGGCAAGTAAATATGATACTCGTTCCACCCATACTCACTAACGGTAACGTAACACCGGTAACTGGTAATACACCAACTGTTACCGCCATATTGGCTACTGCCTGAATGGCCAACGTAAAACTGAGTCCCAATGCCAGGAATGCTCCAAAAGCAAATGGACATCGTTTAAAAATCCGAATACATCTATATAAAAAAACCAGGTATATAAACATGATAAAAGCTCCTCCTAACAATCCATATTCTTCAATGATAATTGCATAAATAAAATCATTGTATGCCTGCGGTAAATAATCCCTGGTAATACTATTGCCGGGGCCTAAGCCAATTGTTCCGCCATTGGCAATTGCAATTTTCGATTGATTAATCTGGTAAGTATCATTATCTTCATTATCACCATTGAAGAAACTTTCGATCCGGTTCATCCAGGTATCAACTCGACCCATCAATACAGAACCGGAAGTAGCCGCTGCAACGCCATTTTCATTTTGCTTATTTGACCGCATCAATGCAACAGAAACCAAAATGGCAACAGGAATTGATAAAATACCAACGGTAACGGCTATGTGCTTTAAACGGGCCCGTCCAATAAATAATAATAACATACAGCTGGCCCCTAATAACATGGCGGTAGATAAATTAGCCGGAGCAATCAATAAACAAGTCAATAGTACAGGAATAATGACTGGTAAAAATCCTTTTTTAAAATCTTTTATTACATTTTGTTTCTTACTGAGTAACCTGGCGAGGTACATAAACAAAGCCAGTTTGGCAAAATCGGAAGTTTGGAATGTAAGTGATGTATGTGGCAAACGTAACCAACGGCTCCCTTCATTCATTGTTACCCCAAAAAATAATGTGTAAGCCAGTAAAACTATTGAAACCCCAAATAATAGTTTTGCAATATTAGAATAGTAACGATAGTTGACCAGGTGGGCAAAATAAATAATCAATATACCACCAATAACAAAAGCAAACTGTTTGAAAAGATAATATTCTGTATTGCCCTGATAATTTTTATATGCCAATGAACCGGTTGCACTATATACTGCCAATACTGATACCAACGACAAAATAATCACCAAAGCCCAAATGACTTTATCGCCTTTGGTTTTATTGATTAATCTTTCGGCTTTAAAAGTTTCCCTTAAACCACTGAATCGTATATTTTTTGCAACTTCCATTAATTATAAATCTTTTACTGCTTGTTTAAATTGCTGTCCCCTGTCTTCATAATTTTTAAATAAGTCAAAACTTGCGCAGGCCGGGCTTAATAAAACAACATCACCTTTATTGGCAAAGTGAAACGCTGCAAACACTGCTTCACCTGCAGAAGCCGTATTGACAATCGTACTGATTTTATTGCCAAATGCTTCGTGTATTTTCCGGTTGTCTTTCCCGAGGCAAATGATGGCTTTAACTTTTTCTTTTATCAAATCTTCTATCAGCGTATAGTCATTGCCTTTATCCACACCACCGAGAATCAGTACTGTTGGTTTTGTCATTGATTCCAGTGCATACCAGGTAGAATTGACATTGGTGGCTTTACTATCATTGATAAATTCAATACCACGGACAGTAGAGACATACTCCATACGGTGATCCAGGTTTTGAAAACTTTGCACGGCTTCACGGATTTTTTCTTTTCGAATATCCAGCGTAGTGGCTGCAACACAGGCTGCCATCGTATTGTATTGATTGTGCTTTCCTTTTAAAGCAAAATCAAACACACTCATCGTTGTATAATCTTGTCCCGTTCTTACGTACATATCACCGTCTTTTATAAACGCTCCATTGGGTAATTCTTTTTTCATACTTATTGGCAATTGTTTTGATTGAATATTGAATTGGTTTAAAAATTTCATTGTAACCGGGTCATCATAGCAATAAATAAATGAATCTGTTGCTAATTGATTAGCCGTTATGCGAAACTTACTGGCTATATAATTTTCAAAAATGTTATCGTAACGATCCAGATGGTCGGCAGTAATATTGGTCAGGATGGCAATGTCGGGCCTGAAATGAAAAATATCATCCAGTTGAAAACTGCTGACTTCCAATACATACACTGCTGCCGGTTTTTCAGCTATTTGCCGGGCAAAAGAATGACCGATATTTCCGGTAACGGCACAATCCAATCCGGCCGACTGACAGATATGAAACATCAGCGCTGTCGTAGTTGTTTTTCCATTGCTACCTGTAATGGCGATGATTGTACTTTCACCTTTATAGCGAAATGCAAATTCCACTTCACTTAACACCGTCATTTTTTTATTGCGAATGAATTGCATGACTGAAGAAGATTCCGGGATACCCGGGCTTTTGATAATTTCATCAGCCTGCAATATTTTATCCATTGAATGGTCCCCTTCTTCAAATGCAATGGACGCCTGCAAAAGCTCATTACGATATTCATTTTTCAAAGAACTACGCTCCGTTACAAACACATCATACCCTTTTTGACTGGCCAGCAATGCCGCACCGACACCGCTTTCACCACCTCCCAATATGACTACCTTTCTATTCATGTCCTTGTTCATTGTACGGAACATGATTCTTCATAAGTATTGGACTTTCTACAACTGCACCACAATGTTGTGCTATCTCTTTTTAAAACATCTTCTTCTAATTTTCCTGCTGCCTCAATTTGGTTTTTCATACATTCATTTATCGGTCAATTCTTATCTTATTTTTAAAGTAGCGATGCTTAATACCACCAGCAATACGGTTACAATCCAGAACCGTGTTACAATTTTCACTTCATGGTAACCTTTCACCTGGAAGTGATGATGCAATGGAGCTTTTAAAAAAACCCTGCGGCCGGTTCCATATTTTCTTTTCGTGTATTTGAAATACCCAACTTGCATCATTACACTCAACGTTTCCACGAAGAAAACACCACAGAAAATCGGAATCAGTAATTCCTTGTGAACAATGATGGCCAAGGATGCGATGATGCCACCCAAGGTTAAACTGCCGGTATCGCCCATAAAAATTTGCGCCGGATAGGAATTGTACCAGAGAAAACCGACACAAGCACCAATCATGGCGGCAATGAAAATGGACAATTCGCCCAGGTTGGGGATGTACATGATGTTGAGGTAATCGGCAAAAACCAGGTTACCACTTGCATAAGCAAATATGCCAAGCAATACACCAATAATAGCCGATGTTCCAGTAGCAAGGCCATCCAGCCCATCCGTTAAATTGGATCCATTGGACACTGCGGTGATAATAAAAATCACTACCAATATATAAAGAGCCCAAGTGTAATTTCTCCACGATGCCGGCAAGAGTTTAGCATAGTTAAACTCATGATTCTTTACAAAAGGAATCGTCGTTATCGGTGGTTGTTTGGCTTCCACAAAATATTTTGTCTGGCCATTTACACTTCTTGTAAAAACTGTACTATCTGTCGTCGGTACCGTACCTACATAGTCACGCCATATTTTTACTTCGCTATTAAAATAAAGCGTTGCCCCTACGGTAATTCCTAAACCAACCTGTCCCAAAATTTTAAACCAACCTGCCAAACCATCTTTTCCGGTTTTTTTAAACTCTTCTCCTTTTTGCTGTGCTTTTCTTTTGCCTTTGAGTTTTAAATAATCATCAATAAACCCAATGATGCCGAGCCAAACCGTGCTTATCAACATCAACTGGATATACACTTTTGTCAGGTCTGCCAGTAACAAAGTCGGAATCAAAATGGCCAGAATGATGATGATACCACCCATCGTAGGTGTCCCTTTTTTTAATTCTTCACCGGCCAATCCTTCTTCCCGAATACTTTCACTGATTTGTTTTTTTTGTAACAGTCGAATCAGTTTTTTGCCAAAGAACGTTGTAATAAATAAAGACAATACCACAGCTACCAACACCCGAAATGTAATAAAGCCAAAGAGCCTGCTTCCCGGAAACGTTATTCCTTCTTGATTGAGCCATTCTATCAGGTGATATAGCATTCTCGGTTTTCTTTATTTTTTATTTTTCTAATAATTCAAATAATTCTCTTACTGTTTCTTTATCGTCAAAATGGTTTCTTATGCCATTTATTTCCTGGTATTTTTCATGTCCTTTTCCGGCCACCAAAACAATGTCATCAGTTTGCGCCAAGCTTATGGCCGTTTTGATGGCTTCTCTTCTATCCACCATCGAGATGTACTTTTTCTTATGCGATACGGACAAATCTTTTTCCATATCCTGAATAATTGTTGCCGGATTTTCACTCCGCGGATTATCACTGGTAAATATGACTTTATCGCTCCACTCACAGGCTGCTGCAGCCATTACCGCTCTTTTCGTTTTATCCCGATCGCCACCACAGCCTACGACTGTAATAATTTTCTCTGTGCCTTTTTTCATTTTATTGATGGTCGCCAATACATTCAATAAAGCATCGGGTGTGTGTGCATAGTCCACAATGGCCAACACTTTATCTTTTGGAGAAACAATACAATCAAATCTTCCTTCGGCGCCACTCAATACACTCAAAGCTGTCAACACATCTTGCTTATTTTCTTCAAGACAAATGGCCGTTGCATACACTGCCAAAAGATTATATGCATTGAATTCGCCAATCAGTCTGAAGTGTACTTCAATATCATTGATCATCATTTGTAATCCACTCAAACTGTTTTCTAAAATTTTTCCTTTGAAATCGGCCACCGTTTTTAGGCTGTAGAAATATTTCGTCGCTTTTGTATTTTGCAACATCACCGCTCCTCGTTTATCATCTGCATTGCTGATAGCAAATGCCTTGGATGAAAGCGAATCAAAAAATGATTTTTTCACCCGGATGTATTCATCAAAACTTTGATGATAATCCAAATGATCATGTGTGATATTAGAAAAAATACCTCCGGCATAATGCAAACCCGCCACTCGTTGTTGATGCAACGCATGAGAACTGGTTTCCATAAATACATGACTGCAACCGGCCATTACCATTTGTTGTAATAAACGATTCAGGTCAACTGCATCCGGCGTAGTATGTGTTGCGGTAAGTACTTTTTCATCGACGATATTTTCGACTGTACTGATTAAACCACAGTGATAACCCAAACTTGTAAAGAGCTTATATAATAATGTTGCAATTGTTGTTTTTCCATTGGTGCCAGTTACGCCAACAAGTGTTAATTTCTCAGATGGCCGGCCATAAAAATTATGTGCCATCAGGGCGACGGACATCGCACTATTTTCTACTTCCACATACGTAACTTCCTCGTGTATTTTTTCCGGAAGCTCTTCACACACCACAACGACTGCTCCATTTTCAATTGCTTTTTCAATGAACTGATGCCCGTCTGCCGTTACTCCTTTCACTGCTACAAAAGCTTCTCCGGGCTTTATTTTTCTTGAATCCAGTTGCAATCCATTTATACCAATAGATGTATTTCCATTTACACTTTTTAATTTCACATCATATAATACATCGCTCAATAACACCGTTTCTTTTTTCTTTTCTTCAACTTAAAATCAATACTACTTTTTCTCCTTTTGCAATCGCTTTACCCGCCGGAACAGATTGTGCTGAAATAATACCACTTCCTTTCACCGACACTTCAACACCCATTTGCTCCAATAAAAACACCGCATCTTTCAAACTCATACCTTTCACGTCAGGCATAATTTTCGGTGCATAGTTTTCCTGTTTTAATACCGACGGTTGACCTTCCTTCATCACTGCCCAATTTTTTTGTGCTGCCGAATCCATAAATGGCAAATGCATAGTGGTGTAAATATTTTTTAAATCATTGGTTACACCGATATACTGATCATTCGTAGGGTTGGGTGCTATGGTATATAATGAAGGATTTTTTTGTTCCACATACATGGCATAAAGTTTTGTTGCAATTTCTCGGAATACAGGAGCAGCTACTGACGCACCATAATGAGATGCTGCATGCGGTTTGGTGCGAATCAAAACGATACAAGTAAATTGTGGTTTCTCTGCAGGGAAATAGCCAACAAATGTCGCCTGGTACACACCATGACTATATTTTATAGGCCCATCAGCAACATGAGAAGTACCGGTTTTTCCGGCGATAGCAAATGGAACGCCTTTGAATACTCTTGTCGCCGTGCCATTGATTACAGTTTGCTCCATCGCTGATTTTGCATTTTGTAAGATGGATGGTTTGCAAATACTTTCTTCCATGACTTCCGGTTCATATTGTTTAGTGATGACACCATCTTTTTGAATAGAATTGACCAGGAATGGTTTCATCATTCTACCGTTATTGGCAATCGCATTATAGAATGTCAATGTTTGCAAAGGGCTGATAGAAATGGCATAGCCAAAACTCATCCATAACATATTGTGCAAACCGGCTTCGCCATTTTTTGTGGACAGTGGCGCTATTCTTGGCGAAGGCACATAAGAAAGGTCAATGGGTGATTTTGTATCCAAATGAAATTTGTGATAATATTTTTTGATGGCCGAAGGATTGTTACCAAAAGCTTTATACGCCAACATACTCATGCCTACATTAGAGCTATGCGAAAAACATTCTTTTACGGTAAGTGCACCTTTGCCGAATCTTTCCGCATCGGTTACAATTTTTCCGGCCACTTCTTTTCTTCCGGAGTTGCCTACATCAACCATGTCATCTATTTTACTGCTACCATTTTCCAAAACGGCTAACAGGGTTGCCAATTTCATAGTAGAACCGGGCTCCGTTACATGCAAAGCATAATTATTATCTTCCCAATACGAGCCATCTGGGCGACGGCCAAGGTTGGCCAAGGCTTTGATTTTACCGGTAGCCGTTTCCATAACAATGGCTGTACCATACGGACCTTCACACTCTTGCATTTTGCGCATCAATGCAGTTTCAACTATATCCTGCATATTGACATCGATCGTCGTATAAACATCTTGCCCATTGACGGGTTCGGTTTCGGTTCCCTGCACCGGAATGGCAGCACCCGAAACATAGCGAACCAATTTCAACCCATCATGACCACTCAATACACTATCGTATGTTTGTTCAAGGCCAACATTTAATTTTTTTATTTTATTATTCTTACCCACATATTCTCTCGACAAACCAATCGTTCGATTGGCTAATAATCCAAAAGGTGTTTCCCGCTGACTGGACACTTCTACAATAACACCACTCCTGTTACGTCCCATTTGTACGTAAGGCAATTGACGAAAGGCTTTATATTCTTCGAAATTTAATTTTTTCTTCAATGCATAATAACGATACTTTTTTTGGTAAGCTTTTCGTAAATCTTTATTGTATTGTGCAGCAGATTTATCACCAAAAACTTCTGCTAAACCTTTGGCAAAAGCATCTACATGGTCGTAAAATCTTTTTCCTTTTTTCTCCGTTAAACCATCTGCCTGGAAATCAATATAAATATCAAAAATGGGAATAGAGGTACTGAGCATTTGCCCATCATCACTGTAAATTGTACCTCGTGTAGCATCTAATGAAACAAAACGTTGGTGCAGGCTGTCACTCATATTGCGCCAATGGTTGCCTTGCACTTTTTGAATAAAAATGGCACGGCCAAATACAAAAAGGCTACAGATGATTATGCAAATAAAACTTACATATACTCGCCATAATATGTCACGTCTAATGTCCAATGCCCAGTAGTTGTGTTCGTTTTTTATAGTTGTTTATCCGTCAAAAATTGTTGTCTGCACTCTTTCTCATTCTGCACTTTGTTCTTCTTTCAGTACCACCGGCGATTCTACCAGTTCTTGTAATCCGAGCGGTGCTACTGCTTTCAACAATTCACTTTGTTTGCTTTGATACATCACTTTACTCTTTACCGAGATGTATTCATACTTCAGCTCTTTCACTTCATTGGCCGTACGGTTTATTTTCCGTATTGTCCTGTTGGCCAGGTGTACATTGAAAATATATGCCACTGCCAAACCGGCGAGGAACAAAAAAAACGGAACTTGTTTTACCACGTTCTGATAATTCAACCATCTCTTCCAGACGGTTGAAGAAGCTTTTTCATTCCGTTTTTTTATGTTTTCCTGTTCCTTCATCTTGTTGCGTTTTTAAACGCTGGTTTTTCAATTCGTTTTGTGTTGCAGTGGTTTATTTCAAAGGATATAGACTTTCCAAAATCTATATTTACTTTTTTTGGTTTATTGTATCAATGAACTATTCTATTTTTTCAGCTACTCTCAATTTTGCACTTCTGGCCCTCGCATTTTTTTTCATTTCAGTGGCAGTCGGCAAAACCGGTTTTTTCGTAATCATTTTCAACAGATCTTTTTTTTCTGTTGGGGTAAAAGGATTGGTATCGGTTGTAGGCCAATAGCCATGTTTGAAAAAATTTTTTACCCATCTGTCTTCGAGGGAATGAAACGTGATGATGGCGGCTCTTCCCCCGGGATTTAATAATGGAGGAATTTGTTCCAATAATTCTTTCAGTACTGAGATTTCATCGTTCACTTCTATTCTCAGTGCCTGGAAAACCTGGGCAAAATATTTTTTGGGGTTTCCTTTTACTATTTCCCGGAGTGCATTCTTAAAGCCGTTAATGGTTTTGAGCGATTGGTTGTGACGTACCTGTACAATTGTTTTGGCAACGGTTTTGGCATTGGTAACTTCTCCATACTGTTCCAACAATTTATGCAATTGTTTTTCCGTATAGTTTTGTACAATATCAAAAGCGGTTAGTGATTGGCGTTGGTCCATTCTCATGTCGAGGTCGGCATCAAAACGTGTCGAAAAACCTCTTTCCGCTTCGTCGAATTGATGGCTACTTACGCCGAGGTCGGCCATCATGCCATCTACCGTTGTAAAACCCTCCAATTTCAAAAAACGCTGGAGATGACGAAAATTGTGTGAAACAAAAATTAATCTTTCGTCTTCCGGCAGGTTTTTTTTAGTGGCTTCATCCTGGTCGAAAGCAATTAACTTTCCTTTGGGGCCCAGCTTTGCCAATAATGCCCTGGCATGGCCACCACCACCAAAAGTGCAATCCACATACACGCCATCTTTTTTAACCTGCAAAGCGTCAATGACTTCGTTTAACAATACCGGTACATGGTAAACTTGGTCACTCATGGTTTCGGTTATTTATCTTCTTTAGTCATTACATCTTTCGCCAGCCTGCTAAATTCGTCCGGTGAAAAAGAGTCAAAGAGCTGTTTGTACTTATTACTATCCCAGATTTCCATTTTATTTACCGCAGCAATCATTATGATATTTTTTTCCAATCCTGCATGCCCTTTCAGATTAGGCGGAATTAGAATACGACCTGCACTATCCGGTTCTACATAAGTGGCCCCATTCAGGAAGTTGCGCCTGAACTGCCTCACTTTCGGGTCGAAATCATTCAATGCACTGATATTTTCAAAAAGCGGTTCCCAGTTTTTTACCGGGTATAAGGCCAAACATTCCTCAAAACCCCTGTTAATAACAAAGCGGTCATACTCTCCTTCCGGTAGCTGCTTTTTGAAGCCCGCCGGGAGTAAGAACCGCCCCTTGGCATCGAGTGTTGCCGCAAATTCTCCAAGAAAACCTGTCATTATCAGTGGTTTGGGTCAATTTGAATTATAATTGACACAAAATAACACTTTTTCCCACTTAACAACCAAATATTTCGATATTTAATTTTTCCCCATATTTTTTCTTCTTGAAAATCAATACAGTAAAGGGTTTTAGCAGATGTGGAGGATTTTTTCCAGAAAATACTGTGGATAGCCTGTGAATTGCGGTGGAAAAGCTGTGGATTATGGGTTTTTGAATAGATTGAAAAGCTTTCTATGACTACTTTCCGGCATTTAATTTATTCTTTTTTCTTACTGGTAGAATGCCCTGCTTTTGGTTCGTAATTGTGCCTTTATATTTGTCATTTAATAATACCAACAGTTAGTTGCGTAATGATTGACCCCAGGCATATTTCCATTGCAGATTTTACTTACCGGTTACCGGAAAACCGGATTGCCAAATATCCTTTGGAAGAAAGAGACAAATCCAAATTGCTGGTGTATGAATCCAACCGGCTACAAACTTCTACTTATAAAAACATTGCCGACTTCATACCTGAAAATTCACTTTTGATTTTTAATAATACCAAAGTAGTGGAGGCAAGGTTGCAATTTCAAAAATCAACCGGTGGGGTTATTGAAATTTTTTGCCTGGCGCCGGATGAACAATATGCCGACATTACAACTGCATTTTCACAAAAAACAAAAGTGTATTGGCAATGCCTGATTGGCGGCGCCTCCAAATGGAAACATGGTCAAATACTCGAAAAAAAAATCAAAAATGACGATCAGCATATCCAATTGACAGCAAGATTTGTAGCCAAAAAAACCAGTTATTTCCTTATTGAACTTTCGTGGACACCTGCACTTTTAAGTTTTGCCGAAATACTTCATCATGCCGGTGCGGTACCATTGCCACCTTATATTAAGAGAAAAGCGGAAGACAGTGATACGGAAAGATACCAAACCGTATATGCAAAATGGGATGGTTCCGTAGCTGCTCCAACTGCGGGATTACATTTTACGGATCATATTTTTAATGTATTAAAACAAAAAAAAATAGAGACTGATTTTGCAACCCTTCATGTGGGTGCTGGAACTTTCAAACCGGTAAATGCCGAAAAAATGATAGATCATGAGATGCATACCGAATGGATGGAAGTCAATAAAACAACTATCGAAAATTTGCTTGACAATGCAGATAAAAATATTGTAGCTGTTGGTACCACTTCGCTCAGAACTATTGAAAGCCTGTATTGGCTGGGCGTAAAGATGTTAGCTTTTCCGAATCAGCAATCA
>JAGQWM010000071.1 GCA_020437365.1 Chitinophagaceae bacterium
GCTATACTTCCAGTTTATCAGTTTCGCAGGCAGGTGGCGCACAAAGTGTAACGATATATGTGATGTTTTCTCCAACTGCAGCACAGTCTTACAACGGTAACATACCGGTTGGCGGTGCAGGTGCAGCTACTATACAAGTACCGGTTGTAGCCAGTGGAATTAATACAGTTCCTTCGGCAGTAACGGGTGTGGCCAGCGATCTTACCAATCATTCTGCTACATTGAGTGGTTCTATTTCTGCAATTGGTTGTTCTTCGATTACCGGGTATGGAATTGAAATCAGTAGCATCAGTGGTTTTGCAGATGGTACCGGAATGAAAGTGCCTGCCAGCAATATTTCAGGAACTGCATCATTTTCAAGTGCACTTGATGGCTTAGTACAAGGAGCAACCTATTATTTCAAAGCCTATGCTACCAATAATGGCGGGACAGGTTATGGAGTCGAACAGGCATTTGTAGTACCAGCTATCGGACAGGGTTTATTCTTATATCCGGTGCCTGCGATTCGTGGACAAGAAGTGAGGGTAACAATGGATAATATTGCACCCGGAAATTATAGCTTACAATTTTTCAACAGTGTCGGTCAGCTGACATATCAATGGAACATGAATATCCAGGTTGATTTTATCAATCAAACTGTTCCGATTCCGGAATCATTACAACCCGGAACGTACCATGTTGTGTTGGTGAATCACCTCGGTAAAATAGTGACGAAATCAATTTTGATTATGTAAATGTTTTAAGAATAAAATTTTGTAACGCCTCGGATACATTTCGAGGCGTTTTTTTATTCCGCTGGGCGAAAATCAATCACTTTTAATTGCAGAGATTTTTTATCATTCCATTCGTTTTCTTCAATCGTATAAACGATATCTATGAGATTTTGGTCTTTTAATAATGGAAATTTCTCGGCCATATTAAAGCCGATACCATGCAGGGTTGATGAGCCGTCTGTCAACGCAAATTTGATATGATTTTCTTTTACAATTTTTGACCAACCATTATCTTTTACTTTTTTGGTGATAAAAACAGGCCTTAAATTTTCGGGTCCAAAAGGTTCCATTTGGGAGAGAATATCAAAGAAAGGTTGCTTGATTTGATTGAATGAAATGGCGGTATCAATATTGATAACAGGTACCAATTGATCAGGTAAAATACTTGCAGCTACTACCGTTTCAAATTTTTCTTTTAATGCTTGTACTTGGTTGATGGCTAAAGTCATGCCTGCAGCGGCAAAATGGCCACCATATCCGATTAAACATTCTTTACAAGCATGGATGGCTTCATATAAATTGAAACCGACAACACTCCTGGCACTGCCGGCTGCGAGGTTCCCGGATTTTGTTAAAACAATCGTAGGCCGATAGTGTTCTTCTATCAATCGGGAAGCTACAATGCCAACGACACCTTTGTGCCAGTGTGGCTGATATACCAATGTGGATTTTCGGGTAGCCCAATCATCATCTTCTTTAATCATTGCCAAAGCTTCCTCTGTAATGGTTTTTTCTGTGTCTTTTCTTTCGGTATTATCGCTATGGAGCTCCTCTGCAAAATGAAGTGCTTCTTCTTCTGTTGTTGCTGTAAATAATTGCACTGCTTTCGTAGCATCATCCATTCTTCCGGCGGCATTAACTCTCGGAGCAATGATGAAAACCAGGTTGTTGATATGTATTTGTTTTGCATATCCACTTAGTTGAAAGAGTGCTTTTATACCCGGATTTGGATTTTCATTTACTTTTTGTAAACCATAATATGCCATGATTCTGTTTTCACCGGTCATGGGTACAATATCAGCGGCAATAGCAGTAGCTAATAAATCTAAAAATTCAAAAACAGCATTGGAAGGCAAGTTTAATTTTTGTGCTAAAGCGGTCATTAATTTAAATCCTACACCACAGCCGCATAATTCTTTGTAAGGATAGGAGCAATCCGGTTGTTTGGGATTTAAAATGGCAACAGCAGGCGGCAATGTTTCATCGGGTAAATGATGGTCGCATACAATAAAATCGATGCCTATTTCGCTGGCATAACGGATAAGGTCAACCGATTTAATACCACAATCTAAAGCAATGATTAAAGTATATCCTTCGTTTTTGGCATAATCAATACCTAATTTACTAATGCCATATCCTTCTTTATACCGGTGTGGAATATAATATCCGACTCGGTCATAGGATTTTTGTAAAAATTTATACATACAAGCAACGGCAGTAGTACCATCTACATCATAATCGCCGAAGATGAGAATCTTTTCATGTTGCGCCATAGCTGTCAGTATTCTTTCTACGGCTTTGTCCATATCCTTCATCAGCCAGGGATTATGTAATTCTGAAAGCTGCGGACGGAAAAAAGATTTAACTGAATCATATTTATCAAAACCTCTTTGTACAAAAATTTCGCATAAAGGACGTGCCACTTTTAGTGATTGACACAAGGAAGAAACCTTGTTTTCATCTGCTGTAAGTATGTTCCACCTTTTTTCCATGCTTAGGTTTTAATATTTTCTTTCCGTAACAAATCGGACAAGGTCTTCTAATCCTTTTCGAATGGCATTGTCAGGAAACTGATGCAGTATAGTCAGCGCTTCATCTTTAAAAGCATTCATTTTTTGAGTGGCATAATCAATACCTCCGGTTTCTTTTACCTGCTCAATCACCCATTTTACTTTTTGTTTATCTCTGTTTTTATTTTTTATTGTGTTAATTATCTTTCTGCGGATTGGTTTATTTACATTATTTAGAGTATATATCAGCGGTAGCGTTAGTTTTTTTTCTTTGATATCATTGCCGGTTGGTTTGCCTATATTTTCGCTGGTATAATCAAATAAGTCGTCTTTTATTTGGAAAGCCATACCTGTTTTTTCACCAAAGAGTCTCATTTTTTCAGTCATTTCTTCGTCCTGACTTGTACTCCAGGCACCTGCTGCACAAGCTGATGCCAATAATGAAGCCGTTTTGCATCGGATAATCTCATAATAAGTTTTTTCATCTAACTGGAGTGTCCGTGCTTTTTGCATTTGCAATAATTCACCTTCGCTCATATTGCGGACAGCATCCGATAAAATATGAAGTATTTTATAGTCATTATTTTCCAGTGAAAGAAGTAAACCTTTGGCCAATAAATAATCTCCCAAAAGAATATTGGCTTTTGCTTTCCAGAGGGCAAATGTGGAAAAAAAGCCTCTCCGTTCCAATGAATCGTCAACGACATCATCGTGAACAAGTGTGGCAGTATGTAACAGTTCCACGAGAGATGCTGCCCGATAACTGGTATCATTAATATCACCACAAAGCTTAGCCGAAAACAGTACAAACATGGGTCTGATTTGTTTGCCTTTTCGTTTTACGATATAGCGTAAAATCTTATTTAAGCGGGAACCATTGCCCTGCATGGCTTCATTAAACCGGCTTTGAAATACTTTTAATTCTTCAGATAATAATTCTGTTGGCAGTGGCATCGACATTGGGGCAATTTACGGGCAAAAAAAATAAATGTTGTCAGAAGCAACAAAATGATGTCTAAAATTGACTAAGTAATTGAAAAATAATAGCAAAGGATTCAAATAAATAGAATAAAAATTTGGTTATTAGCTTTCAAATTCTATTTTTGCGTATTATATAGGACATTGTTCAAATCTTAATCCTCAAGTTATGGCAAGTAAAAAATTATTATTATTGACAGGCGTTTTCTGTCTGTTGGCATCTTATGGTTTTTCTCAACGTGTGGGAGCCAGTTATGATGTAAAAGATTCTTCAGTAATTCCGGACAAAAGAATGCCTCAGCATAGTGAGTTCTTAAATGGAACTTACAATTTTCCGGCAAAACCTCGTAACCAATGGGAAGTGGGTATCAAAGCCGGCTTATTCCAGGTGAGTGGTGATATTCCAGCGAAATTCTTTTCGCCGGGATTTGGCGTTCATGTTAGGAAAGCATTTGGATATATATTCTCTATGCGTTTAGAGTATATGTATGGGATTGGTAAAGGCATGGATTTCACGAGATCCGGCAACTTTGCTAATAACCCCGCATGGGCTAAAAATGGCTCAGCGGCTACTTCATACTCTGCACCTGTGGCTGCACAATCTACAGGACCAGGTAATCCAGTTATTTTGGTGTCTTCATTAAATACAAATTATGGTGCTCCCGCTAACACACCTTTGGAGTATGTTTATTATAACTATAAAACGAAAGTGCAGGATCTTTCATTACAAGGTGTTGTTACTTTAAATAATATTCGTTTCCACAAAGCTAAAACCGGTATTAATATGTATGGTTTTGCCGGCGTTGGTGGTACTGTGTACGACACAAAAGTCAACGCATTGGGTAGCAACAATCAGAAATACAATTTTGCCAGTATTAATCCATCTGACCAATATAAAAAGCGTAAGGATACTTACGATGCTTTAAAAGCGATGATGGATGATACGTATGAAACACCTGCTGAAAACCAAGGAGAAAGACGCCCTAAATTATTCGGAAAAACATTTAAGCCTTCAGCTACAGTAGGTGTAGGTGTTGCTTTCAAATTAAGTAATCGCCTAAATCTTGCTATAGAAGACCGTTGGACATTCATTAAAGATGATTTGTTAGATGGTCAGCGTTGGCAAGAGCATGCCTGGGGCGACCCTGTTTTAACCCGTGATTTTGATTCTTATAACTATACTAGTATTGGCTTGAACATCAACTTAGGTGCCAAAGCTGTTGAGCCATTATGGTGGCTTAACCCATTGGATTATGCCTACAGCGAAATCCGCAATCCTCGTTTGATGCGTTTGCCAAAACCAGTTTTACCGGATAGCGATGGTGATGGCGTAACTGACCAATTCGACCAGGAACAAACACCTGCAGGATGTGCTGTTGATAGCCACGGTGTAACCAAAGACACTGATGGTGATGGTATTCCTGATTGTAAGGATAAACAATTAATTACGCCAACTTACTGCCAGCCGGTAGATGCTGATGGTGTAGGTAAATGTCCTTGCCCTGATGATTGTGCTCCGGCTGTCGTTGAAAAGACTTGTGCTGAAATGTTAGGCCCATTGCCAAGTATCGCATTCAAATCAGGAAGCAATAATCTTTCAGATGATGCCAAAGCTGTATTAGCAACTGTAGCCGCTAAATTGCGTAACAATCCAGGTTGTAAAGTGGTTGTTATCGGCTATTGCTCTTCTAATAAAAAAGAACAGCAATTAAGCTGGGATCATGTAAATGCAGTCATTAACCAAATGGTCGATAAGGAAGGTGTTAGTGCCGATCGCTTTATCTTCAATTACGGCCAGGCAGGTGGCGATTGCAACACAGTTGATTTACGTGCAGCTGCTGCCGGTGAAGACGGACCGAACAGAGTAGAACCTCCTCATCCGAATTTGCGTAAGAACTAAAATTTAAAGCACTGAAAATATACGGCCTCGCCTTTAAGGCGAGGCCTTTTTTTGTCCTACAGCTTAGTATTCAATGCTTTATCAAAACCTTAACGACTCAAGTTTGGTGCACTATTTTTTTTGAGTAAGTTTTGTCGATAACAGTTAACTTTGCCAACCTTTATGAAATTTACCCCGATTTTAATTATCAGCTTATTGTTGGCCGGCTGCGGCAAAAGCATCTCAAAAATCTTGAAGAATCCTGATCCGCATTATAAATTGCGTATGGCGGAACAGTATTTTGTCAAAGAAAAATACGGGCTGGCGCAAGAAGTGTATGAAGATATAATGCCCTATTTCAAAACAGAAAAAGAATTTGAAGATATTTATTATAAATATGCTTATTGTGCTTATTACCAACATGATTATTTAAATGCGGAGAATTTGTTCAAGAGCTTTTTACAAATTTTTCCTAACAGTAAAAAAGCGGAAGAACTCGATTATATGAGGGCATTTTGCTTTTATCAGCAATCACCCAAACCGGAACTGGATCAAACCAATACCATAAAAACAATTGGCATGATGCAGACATTTATCAATACACATCCCGGGTCGGAGCGAAATAAAGAAGCCACAGAAATTATTGCCAAATGCAGACAGAAGTTGGAAATCAAAGATTATAAAAGTGCCAAGTTATACTATGACTTGGGCCAGTTCAGAGCTGCGGGTGTTACTTTTACGACTTTGCTCAATAATTATCCTGAATCTGAAAAAGCAGATGAATATAAGTTGATGATTATTAAATCCTATTATAAATTTGCAGAATTGAGCATTGAAGAAAAAAAAGAAGAACGCTTCAACCAAGTAATAGATGAGTGCAATGAGTTTACAGATCGGTTTCCGGAGAGTAAGTTAAAAAATGAAGTCAATCAATATTATAAGCAATCAGAAAATAAAATAAAATCTTTAACGAATGAGTAAATTAAGAAGGCAGCTGAGCGGCAACATTACCAACAATGTAGAAACCCGTAATCTGAAAGAAATAAAAAGAAAAACAGGCAATATCTACGAATCAATTTCTATCATTGGCAAAAGAGCCAACCAGATAAACATTGCCATTCGGGATGAACTGCATAGCAAATTAGAAGAATTTGCCAGTCATACCGACAGCCTGGAAGAAATTCACGAAAACAAAGAGCAAATAGAAATTTCGAAAGCCTATGAAAAAATGCCTAACCCGGCATTATTGGCTACCCAGGAGTTTCTGGAAGACAAAGTTTATTTCCGTAAAGGAGAAGATGAATTATTCAACTAAGCAAATTTTTCTAACATTATAAGTATAGCGACAGGCAACTGTCGCTATTTTTTTTTAAGAAGATATTTATACTTATGAGATGTAATAAGTAAATGGTATTTTTGAACTTACATGATGCAAGGAAAGAAAATACTTTTGGGCATTACCGGCAGCATTGCAGCATACAAAGCGGCATATTTGGTTCGAATGCTTAAAAAAGAAGGGGCCGATGTAAAAGTTATTATGACACCGGCTGCCAAAGACTTTGTTTCGCCATTAACGCTATCCACCCTTTCGCAACATCCTGTTTTGACACATTTATTCGATGAACAAAGCTGGTCAAATCATGTGATGCTGGGCCGCTGGGCCGATGTAATGCTCTTGGCACCTCTCAGTTGTAATACATTGGCGAAAATGGCCAATGGACAGTGCGACAATTTACTTCTGGCAGTTTATTTGTCAGCTACTTGTCCTGTCGTTGTCGCACCTGCTATGGATGAAGATATGTGGCAACATCCTGCAACGCAAGAAAATATTCAAAAAATAAAGGCCAACGGCAATCAAGTGATACCGGTAGAAAAAGGCGAACTGGCCAGCGGATTGATTGGAGAAGGCAGAATGGCCGAACCGGAAGAGATTGTTCGGTATCTTCAAGAACATTTTTTTTTGACCCAACCACTTCACGGTAAAAAAGCTCTTGTTACTGCCGGTCCTACATACGAACCCATTGACCCGGTACGTTTTATTGGTAACCGTTCTTCCGGCAAAATGGGTTGGGCCATCGCCAATGAATTAAAAAAAAGGGGCGCAGCCGTAACCTTGATTTTAGGGCCTTCACATTTAAACATTGAGCCCAATGGCATATTGGTGGAAAAAGTGAATACTGCTGATGAAATGTATAGAGCCGCATTGCAAAATTTTGCCACAGCAGATATTGCAATTATGGCAGCCGCTGTTGCAGATTATACACCGGAACATCCGGAAAATGAAAAAATAAAAAAGAACTATTCGACTTTGCAAATTCAATTGACTAAAACAAAAGATATTTTGAAATCATTAGGTCAGCAAAAAACTAAACAACAGGTATTGGTGGGTTTTGCCTTGGAAACAAATGATGAAGAAAAATTTGCCAAACAAAAATTAATAGAAAAAAATGCTGACCTTATTGTATTGAATTCGCTCAAAGATGAAGGTGCCGGTTTTGGCGTTGATACCAATAAGATTACTATTTTCGAAAAAAACGGGCAAGTATTTCGTTTCGACCAACAACCCAAAAATATTGTTGCCAAAGATATTATTGATACCTTAATAAAACTTTACTATGATTAAAAGAAATTGGTTGCTTTTGTTTTTACTGGCCATTACTTTCCATGCACAAAGCCAGGAATTGGAAGCAAGGCTTTCTATCATTGCCAGCAAAGTAAGTTCTACCACTAACCCTAAAGTTTTTAAAACCTTACAAACGGCATTGTCCAATTTTTTGAATAACCGACATTGGACAAATGATGTTTTCAAGCCCAATGAAAAAATTCAATGTAATTTTTTACTCACAATCAACCAAGATCTTGGTGATGATGTTTACCAAGGTACATTAACTGTTCAATCGGCGAGACCGGTTTTTAATACAAGTTACAATTCTCCTATTGTAAATTTTATTGATGATAATATTGTTTTTAAATATATCGAATATCAACCGATTGAATTTAATGAAAACAGGGTGCAAGGCAACGATCCGATAAAGGCCAACCTGCCCGCAATTTTGGCCTACTATGCCAATATGATTATCGGACTTGATTATGATTCGTTTGCGAGTAAAGGCGGCGAAAAATATTTTCAAAAGGCCTGGAATATTGTCAACAATGCACCGGAAAATAAAAATATTACAGGTTGGAAATCATTTGAGAGCTTACGCAACCGGTATTGGTTAGCCGAAAATCTCAACAGCAATCGTTTTGTACTTTTTCATAATGCTATTTATGCTTATTACAGAACCGGTTTAGATATTTTTTATCAAAATGAATCTGCCGGCCGGATTGGTATGTTGAATAGCTTAGACGTATTGGATGCTGTCAATAAAGAAAACCCTAATTCAATGATTATGCAATTTTTCTTCCAGGGAAAAAGCAATGAATTGTCAAACGTTTTCAGCAAAGCTGATGCCGCAACAAAAGAAAAAGCCAAAAAGCTCTTAAAGAAACTGGATGTTACCCATTCCCAGGAGTATAATAGTTTGTAATGGTTAGAAATTTTCCCATCAATATTATCCTGGTACTATTGTTTTTGTTCGTACTTGGTTGTGGCACAAAGGACAAATTGCCACAAGGAATTTTGGTAGAAAATAAAATGAAATCCGTATTGGATGATATGATGAAAGCTGATCTTTTTCTTGCAGATTTTGTACTCAATAAGGATACAGCTAAAAGAAAAGAAACGGAAAGTATCAAACGATATGATACCATTTTTGCCATACATCAAATTACGCCCGATGTATTTTTTAAGAGTCTTAGTTATTATGAACAACATCCGGCATTATTAAAACCAATACTCGATTCATTGGGTTTGCAACATAAAAATCTTCGCAATAAGATTAAACCTCAGATTGAAACAATCCCTTTACCACCCAAAGTGGAACAATAAAGAAAATTTTTATTGTTTGAAATGCAATTTTACAGCAATCATTTTTTCAGTAATTTTAGCAATATATAAATTATAAGTATGAATAAGATAGTTGAAAATGCAGAAGCGGCCACGCATGATATTCAAAATGATGCGGTATTAATGTTAGGTGGTTTTGGCTTATGTGGAATTCCCGAAAATTGTATTGCAGCGCTTGTCAAAAAAAATGTGACCGGATTGACTTGTATTTCAAACAATGCCGGTGTAGATGATTTTGGTATTGGATTACTGTTGCAAAAAAAACAAGTAAAGAAAATGATTGCTTCTTATGTTGGCGAAAATGCTGAATTTGAAAGGCAGTTGTTGGAAGGAGAACTGGAAGTAGAATTAATTCCGCAAGGTACATTAGCCACTCGCTGTTTGGCTTCCGGTTATGGAATGCCTGCTATTTATACACCCGCAGGTGCCGGTACAGAAGTAGCAGAAGGTAAAGAAGTGAGAAATTTCAATGGAAAAGATTATTTGCTGGAGTATGCTTTTGATGCCGATTTTGCCTTGGTAAAAGCTTGGAAAGGCGATGCCGATGGCAACCTGATTTTTAAAGCTACGGCAAGAAATTTTAATCCAATGATGGCGATGGCCGGCAAAATAACTATTGCCGAAGTAGAAGAATTATTGCCTTCCGGCCAATTAGACCCGAACGAAATTCATGTTCCGGGCATTTATGTACACCGGATTTTTCAGGGAATTAATTATGAAAAAAGAATAGAACAATTAACTGTACGAAAAAAAGCATAAACAATGGCACTTTCAAAAGAACAGATAGCACAACGCATTGCAAAAGAATTAAAAGACGGATATTATGTCAATCTGGGCATAGGTATTCCCACCTTGGTGGCCAATTACATACCGGATGGTGTATCGGTTGTTTTACAGAGTGAAAATGGCTTGCTGGGCATGGGGCCTTTTCCTTATGAAGGCGAAGCAGATGCCGACCTGATTAATGCAGGCAAACAAACCATTACGACATTGCCCGGCTCGGCGTTTTTCGATTCGGCTATGAGCTTTGGTATGATAAGGGCCGGCAAAGTGGATTTAACGGTCTTAGGAGCCATGGAAGTAAGTGAGAACGGTGATATAGCCAATTGGAAAATACCGGGTAAAATGGTAAAAGGAATGGGCGGTGCCATGGACCTGGTAGCCAGTGCACAAAATATTATTGTAGCCATGCGGCATACCAATCCTAAAGGCGAATCAAAACTCTTACCCAAATGTACTTTGCCACTGACTGGCGTTCATTGTGTCAAGAAGATTGTCAGCGACCTGGCGGCGATGGAAATGACGCCACAGGGTTTTAAATTAATAGAAAGGGCTCCCGGTGTAACAGTTGAAGAAATAAAAGAAAAAACCGCCGGAAAATTGATTG
>JAGQWM010000072.1 GCA_020437365.1 Chitinophagaceae bacterium
AAAGTTGATATCTGGCATTATAACGGAAGTTATTGGCATATTGCTAAGTCCAATATAGATTTGACACCTACGAACGGGTCACAAACTGTTATGCTTGATAATTTTACCAGTTTCTCACCATTTGCCATTTCCAAAACATCCGGCCCGCTGCCGGTTACTTTATTGAATTTCTCAGGCCATAGAGTGGGTGCTGTCAACCAATTGAGTTGGGCTACTACAACAGAATTAAATAATCAGGGATTTGAAGTACAACGTTCTGCCGATGGGGCCCACTTTACCACAATCGGTTTTGTAAACAGCATAGCCCTGAATGGAAATAGCAGCGACCGCCTGGATTATACCTTCACCGATGCCGCATTGACCGGCGTCAAGCAGTATTATCGTTTGCGCCAGGTAGATTTGAATAATGCCGGAAAATTGAGCCAAATCATTTTAATCAACGGCGACAGGCCGGGGGTTACTAAAATTGACGGAGTATTTCCAAATCCGGCAAGGAATTTGTTAAATATCATTGTAGCTGCTTCGCAAAATGAAACGTTGACCATGCAGGTTACAGATATCAGCGGAAGAACATTGCAGCAGCAAGTGATAACCGTAGGAGAAGGTAGTAATACCGTTCCGGTCAATGTGGACAAACTGAGCAGTGGAAATTATGTTATCAGGATAGTAACAGCCAGCGGCGCAGTGGCTTCGCAAAAGTTCATTAAATTGTAAATAAGGAAAAACCAAGATATAGAAAGTCCTCTCGTTTTGCGGGAGGATTTTTTTTCATCACACCGCATCTGCTGCAACAACGAAATGTTACGCCGGACCTGCCTTCCGCAGGCAGGCTTGATCCGGTGTCTTTTTTAAACATAGAAAGATGCTGAATCCCCGGTATCAAGTACGGGGCAAGCAAGTTCAGCATGACATTAAAGAACGAATTGTCATGCCGGCCACCGAGCCGGTATCTTTTTTTTCTACCACCGGAGTTAATTGCTCCGTATTTGATTTCAAGAATCCGGTGGTTGCATTTGGCTATTAGCTTTTAGCCTTTAGCTATTAGCTAAGAAACAAGTAACAAGCAACCAGTAACAAGGAACAAGCAACCAGATACCAGCAACTACAAACTCCCCAAACTTTTTTCAATAATCGCCACACCATCGAGTAATTGTTTTTTTGTGATGACCAAAGGCGGTGCCAGGCGTATTCTATCACCGTGTGTGGGTTTGGCCAGCAGGCCGTTTTCTTTCATTTCCAAACATAAATCCCAGGCGGCATTCGGGTTTTCGTGTTGAATGATGATGGCATTCAATAAACCTTTGCCCCTGATTTCGGCAATATGTTTTGATCCAATATCGCTGAGTGCAGATCGAAAAACTTCACCGAGTTCTTCGGCTTTGGCTACAAGGTTTTCATCTTTCAAAATTTTGAGTGCTGTCATCGCTACTTTGCAAGCCAAAGGATTGCCGCCGTAGGTAGAACCATGTTCGCCGGGTTTGAGGGTGAGCATTATTGCATCATTGGCCAGTACAGCACTGACGGGCAACATGCCACCACTTAAGGCTTTACCGAGAATTAAAACATCGGGTTTTACATGTTCATGGTCACAAGCCAGCATTTTGCCGGTGCGGCCCAGCCCGGATTGTATTTCATCTGCCATGAATAAAACATTGGCAGCTTCGCAAAGGGCTTTCGCTTTTGTAAGATAGCCATCGTCGGGAACAATAACGCCGGCTTCGCCCTGGATGGGTTCTACCAAAAATCCGGCAACATTTTTATTTTCCAAAGCCTTTTCCAATGCAGGCAAATCATTGTAAGGAATGGAAACAAATCCGGGCGTATAAGGGCCGAAATCTTTTTTGGCATCGGGGTCGCTGCTGAAAGAAACAATTGCAATCGTACGGCCATGAAAATTATTTTCACAAACAATAATAACAGCTTTATCTTCTTCAATTCCTTTGACTTTGTAAGCCCATTTACGGCAAAGTTTCAAAGCTGTTTCCACGGCTTCGGCGCCGGTATTCATGGGCAATACTTTATCGTACCCGAAATAGTCGGTTATGTATTTGGCATATTCACCCAATTGATCGGTTTGAAAAGCCCGGCTTGTCAATGTCAATGTTTGTGTTTGTTCTATCATGGCATGTACCAATCGTGGATGGCAATGTCCCTGGTTGAGTGCAGAATAGCCACTGAGGAAATCAAAGTATTTTTTATTGTCAACATCCCAGAGAAAAACACCTTCTCCTTTTTTTAATACCACCGGCAAAGGATGATAATTATGAGCACCGTATTGCTCTTCAAGGTCATGAAAATATTGCGTAGCTGATGATAAATCATGTATAGTTTGCATAAATAAATTATTTAAAAATGAAAAAAATTGAAAAACAAAAAGCCTGTTAGCAGGCGAAATAGAAAATCCTCATCGATGATTGAGTAAGTCAAGATGCTGACCCAGGAATGCTATGTAAGAATTTTGTCGTATGACGTTGTGATTTGCCTGCAAGGTACAAAAAATACTTTGGAGAAAAATATTCTATGCGCCAAAATCGAAAGTACGTAGCAGATAATTTTCCGGGAATGAGAAATGCGGGTTTTGGTTCTTTTCAAAAATGCCAAAAACCGTACTGCCGCTGCCACTCATCAAAGCGTACACCGCATTTTGATTATACATTTCTTTTTTAACCTCGGCAATGGCCGGAAATTTTTCAAAAATACCGGTTTCAAAATCATTTTTTAAAGTGTGTTTCCAATCTTGCACAGGGTAGTTTATTATTTCTCGAATGTTTTTTTCATGTTGTACAAGTTGGACATGAGCATACGCTTCGGCGGTTGGAATATGAATCCCGGGATTGACTAAAACGATTTTATAAGATGGCAAAGACAAAGAAACCGGTTGGCAAATTTCTCCTTTACCGCTAACGATACAAGGTTGTTTTTGTAAAAAGAAAGAACAATCGCTACCGAGTTTTTCAGCATAAGCTTGGAGTTGCGTTGTTGAAAGTTGTAAGCCCGCCAGTTGATTGATTGCCAGTAAAGCAAAAGCTGCATCGGCGCTACCGCCACCCAGGCCGGCACCCACAGGAATATTTTTATGTAAATGCATAGCTACCGACGGTAATGCAGGGAAATCATTTTTTAAAAGATGAAATGTTTTTTCGCAAATATTTTCATCGCCGGGAACGGCCATGCCGGATTGTGTTAAGTGAATTGCAGGAGTTGAAGATTTGTTTATACAAATAATTTCCAAAACATCGTACCAGGGAATGGGGAAAAATACAGCATCAATATTATGGAAGCCGTCCTCTCTTTTAGAAAGAATCTGTAAACCAAGATTTATTTTGCAATGCGGAAAAACAATCATGGGTTATGTACCGGTCGTTTGGTTAGAAAGACAATTTATTTTTTCTTCCGGCTGTTAATTTCGTCACGAATAGCAATGGCCCGGATGTAATCTTCCGTTTCAAGTACATCATTCAACAAATTATTGAGTTCGTTGATTGTCATTGTTTTCAGGTCAACATTCCCGGTGGGTTTTTCTTCGTCTATAAAAACTTCTTTAGCGGCTTGGCGTTTTTTGCTTTTTTTGTCGCCTTCTTCCATTTGGATACCTGCATTTTCGAGAATATTTTCATAAGTATAAATCGGGCAGCCGAAACGAACGGCGAGGGCAATGGCATCGGAAGTACGGGAATCTATTTCTACCGTATCATTTTCGGTTACGCAAACTAATTTGGCAAAGAAAATACCTTCTTGCAAGTCGCAGATATTGATTTCTAACAGGTCGATAGCGAAAGCATTCATAAAGTTTTTCATCAGGTCGTGGGTGAGGGGCCTGCCGGGATTCATTTTTTCCATGGCCACCGCTATTGATTGTGCTTCAGCGCCACCAATGACAATGGGCAAACGTCTTACTCCATTGACTTCGCCAAGCACCACCGCATAAGAATGTGTTTGTGTAATGCTATGCGATAATGCCACAATTTCCATTTCAATTTTTTTCATAGAAGTAACAAATTTATGCCATAAGTTTTAATGGACTAAATTTTCATGCATAAAATTACTTCTCCTTACATTTTTTGGAGGTGGAAATGGCCGTAATAACTCAAATGATGCCTTGTTATACTAAGGTTTGTAATATATCACTTGTACGAGTGGCGACAGTTTTGAAAGTGAATTTTTTAGTTATCAATCATACCGGAAAAGTCAATATATTGATGACAATTTCCGACTGGGCAAGTAAATTTAAGTTGCGTCCAGGCAGTTCCTTTTTTTCCAACCAGGCTAATGCCGTCTTTCGTTTTAGTAAAGACAATGAGAAAATCATACAATCCATTATTGTCTTTGGTAGAAGTTTGGTCAGGGGTTGTCATGCCCAACTGAGAAACAGTTTGTTGCATATCCTGCGAAATTGTAAAACTTAATTCACTCCAAGCGCAGCCTTCCGATGAGGTAAGTTTTAACCCATTTTCAGTTCTTTCTATTAATATTAAAAATTTGTGTGGTGTTTTTTTATTTGTTGATAGTTTCGATGTACAATGAGAAAAACCCAAAACAAAACTGAGTAAAAGAACATTACTGAAGTTATTTTTGAACGATACGTAGTTCAACACTTTTATTGTAAGGTTGACAAAATAAATACAAATTTAATCAATTGTAATCTGACGGTAATAAAACTCAACGATGGTCAATCTACATTTTTTTAAGCGCCGCCTTTCATTTTTTTAATCGACTCAATCATTTTCGGAACAACTTCAAATGCATCACCTACGATGCCATAATCGGCTGCTTTAAAAAACGGGGCGTCTTCATCTTTATTGATAACCACAATTGTTTTACTTCTGTTGACACCGGCTAAATGCTGTATGGCACCTGAAATGCCTATGGCAATATATAAATTGGGTGCAATGGCAATACCTGTTTGTCCTACATGTTCATTATGCGGCCGCCAACCGGCATCAGCTACCGGGCGGCTACAGGCCGTAGCTGCATGTAATAATTTGGCCAGTTCTTCAATCATTCCCCAGTTTTCGGGGCCTTTCAATCCGCGGCCACCACTCACTACAATTTCCGCTTCTGTCAATGGTACTTCGCCACTGGCTTTTTCTACATTCGTAACTTTCACTTTGGGAGCCTCTACGGTTGTAGAAAAATCAACCACTTCGGCTGTTCCTTCACCGGCTTCTATTTTATAAGCATTCGGACTTAAAGAAACTATTTTGATGTCGGTACTCACACTAATATTGGCAAATGCTTTTCCGGAAAAAACATTTTTCTTTACAGTGAATCCGTTGGCTGTATCGGGCAATGCAACGGCACCGGCGACCAAACCGGCTTTCAACCGGACGGATAACCGCGGTGCAATGGATTTACCATCTACATTATTGGAACAAACAAGAACAGTAGCACCGGTAGCTGTAGCTACATCGGCAATCACTTTGGCATATACCTGCGCATCGAGGTTGTTGAGTTTTTCATCGGCTACCCGATGTATTTTTTGCACACCATATTTTCCCAAAGTAGCCAGGTCATCTGTTATTTGCCCCAGCACTACACCTTCTGCAGATACGCCAAGTTGCTGCGCAATATGCGCACCATAAGTTATTGCTTCTAAGGAAGCTTTTTTTATTTTTCCTTCTGCTGCGTCTATAAATATTAATACCGACATAAAATATTTTTTAAAATCTTTAATTAATTAAATCACTTTTGCTTCTTCATGTAAGAGACGCACCAACTCATCCACATTGTCTGCATCTACCAGTTTCACGCCTGCTTTGGCGGGCGGCAAACCGAATGAAGCTACAGTAGTTAAGCTTTCCGCTTCCACAGGTTCTTTTACATTCAGGGGTTTTGTTCTTGCAGCCATAATGCCCCGCATATTCGGAATCCTTGCTTCTGCCATTCCTTTGGCGGCACTGACGACCACTGGCAAGGCGACTTCACAGGTTTCTGCACCACCTTCAATTTCTCGGGTGATGGTAGCCGTTGTGCCACTGAGTTCAAATTTTGAAGCCAGGGAAACAAAAGGCATTTCCAACATTTCGGCCAACATACCGCCAATGGAAGAACCGTTATAATCAATGGTTTCTTTGCCCGTAAAAATCAAATCATAATTTCCTTCTTTGGCAACTGCTGCTATTTGCGAAGCCACAAAATAACCATCATGGTTATCGGCATTGACACGAATGGCTTCATCGCCACCGAGTGCCAAAGCTTTTCGGATAATAGGATCGGCATCGGCACCACCTATATTCACTAAATGAATGACAGTGGCAGCATCTGCCTCTTTGAGTTCAATGGCTCTGACCAGGGCATACCATTCGTCATAAGGATTAATAATCCACTGTACACCATTGGTATCGAATTTCGTGTTGTTATCAGTGAAGGCTATTTTTGCCGTAGTATCCGGCGTTTTACTAATACAAACTAATATCTTCATGGATGTTTTTTTTACGATGTAATAGATAGTTGTTTATGCAACTAAGCAAAGATAAGCGGAGCCGGGTAATTTGTCAAATTGGTTTTTACAAAGACTATGGAAAGAATTGAAAAATTAAAATCGTTTTTAAAGGAGCAGCCGGAAGATAGCTTTTTGCAACATGCCTTGGCTCTGGAATATGTAAAATTGGGACAGGATGATGAAGCGAGAAAATTATTTGAAGCCATTTTACAAAGAGAACCTTCTTACACCGGCAGTTATTACCATTTGGGCAAATTACTTGAAAGAGCAGGACTGGAGCAGGAAGCCATTGCCGTGTACGAAAAAGGCATGGCCATAACAAAGCAAAGAGATGAACAACATGCTTATAGCGAATTGCGGGGTGCATTGGAGGAATTAACTTTTTAATATGTCGCTACTCGAAAAATTTCAGGAATCGGTACAAAAGCAAAAACTTTTTTTGCCGCAGGATACATTATTGCTGGCTGTCAGTGGCGGTGTGGATTCGGTGGTGCTTTGTGCATTATGCCAGCTTTCGGGTTTTCAATTTTCCATTGCCCATTGCAATTTTCAATTGAGAGGTGAGGAGAGTGAAAGAGATGAATTATTTGTTAAGGCCTTGGCTAAAAAATATAATGTCGCCGTTGATATAAAGAAATTTGATACAGAAAAATATGCCGCAACGCATAAAATAGCCATTCAGGAAGCTGCCAGAAATTTGCGGTATGAATGGTTTGCAGCAATTGCGGCAAAACGATATATAGTAACCGCCCATCATGCAGATGATAATGCCGAAACAATCTTGATGCATTTTTTCAGGGGAACCGGTTTATCGGGACTGACTGGAATTCCCGCAAAAAATAAAAACATCAGGCGGCCATTGCTCCCTTTTTCCAAAGCGGAAATGATAGATTTCGCCAAAGAAAATAAGTTGGACTTTGTAGAAGATTCATCGAACCAAACAGTGAACTATACCCGAAATTTATTCCGCCTCGAAATTTTGCCACTCCTTCGTAAAGTTTTTCCGGCGGTGGATCAAAACCTGCAACAAAATATTTATCGTTTTAGTGAAATTGAAAAACTCTATCAATTTTCTGTCGGGAAACTGTTGGATAAAATTTGTGTTCGTAAAAACGAAGAAGTGCGGGTGCCGGTAAAACAATTGATGCAATTGAATAACAGGGCATTGATCTATGAATTGATTCGGCCTTTTCATTTTACGGAAAAACAAATAGAGGAAGTTATCAAACTATCTTCCAGCGAATCGGGCCGTTACCTAAATGCTCCCGACCAGCAATACCAAATCGTAAAACACCGGCACTGGTTTATCATTCATCCGCTTCGCGAAAAAAATAATGCCACTATTGTAATTACCGAAAATGAAAATCAAATTTCATTTGCCAACGGCGCATTGACCATCGATGTAACGGATAAATTAAAAATACCATCTACTGTCCACACTGCTTTATTGGATATAGAAAAAATTGAATTTCCCTTGGTTTTGCGCCGCTGGAAAGAAGGCGATTATTTTTATCCATTGGGTTTAAAAAAGAAAAACAGCCAACGGGTAGGGAAGAAAAAAATTGCCCGTTTTTTAATTGATGCCAAATTGCCCAAGAGTGAAAAAGATAATATTTGGGTGATAGAATCCAATCAAAAAATTTGCTGGGTTGTTGGGCATCGTATTGATGAAAGATTTAAAATTACGCCTCGCACAAAAAAAGCCTTACGCATTCAATGGCAATCAAAATAAGAAAATACTGCCCGGCCCTCTTGGGTGTGTAATTTGTTGCAGGAAATAATCCAAGACTCTCGGCTCGAGAATGAGTGTAAAAACAACGCCAAAAGCAGCTCCCCATAAATGCGCATCATGGTTTATATTATCGGTGCCTTTTTTCGACATGTAAACAGAATAATAAATATAAATGACGGCATACACAATGGCCGGCAGTGGCGGAAAAGTAAACCATGACCAGGGGGCAAATAAAACATAAGCAAAAACGACAGCCGAAACGCCACCCGAAGCACCAAGGCTTCTGTAACCTGCATCATTCCGATGTTTGATATAAGTGGGAATACTTGAAACAATAATACCGGCAAGGTAAAAAATCAGGAAACCTAATTTTCCGATTTGTGCATCATAAAATTTTTCCATACCACTCCCAAAAAAATACAAAGTCAGCATGTTGAAAAACAAGTGGGTGTAATCGGCATGTAAAAAACCGGAAGTAATGAACCGGTACCATTGATTTTGCTGGGTGATAGCCGGTGGATAAAAAATTAAATCATTCATAACCTGCGGCCGGCTGAAACCGCCCAATGAAATAATAACCGTAATGATGATAATGATTAGCGTCGTGTCAAGCGTCATAAACTGTATTTAAAAAACTGATGTTTTATTCGTGATGATATTTTTCATTATTCAATATTGTACAAGCTCTATATACCTGTTCTGCCAAAATTAACCGAACCAATTGATGCGGGAAAACCAATTTTGATAAACTCCATGTAAAATCGGCTCGCTGCAAAACGGCATCGGCAACACCAAACGCCCCACCGATTAAAAATATAACCTGCTTCCGGCTTTCATTGGCTCTTGCTTGTAAAAATTTTGCAAGAGCTACCGAATTGAATTGTTTCCCATTTTCATCTAATACAACGAGGAAATCATCCGGATGTATCGTTGACAATATCATTTCAGCTTCTTTTTTCTTTTGCCCTTCCGTTGGTAAATGTTGACTGTTTTTAGGCACGGGATAAAATTTCCATTCCACCGGAAAATAGCGACCAATGCGTTTGGTGAAATCGCTTATGCCATCATTTACATACGCTTCATTTGTTTTTCCAACTGAACGAAAAGATATTTTCATGCCGGCAATTTACTGAAATAAAAAAAGCAGGCCACAAAGCCTGCTTAGATAAAGAAATGGATAAAAATGAAACTATTTAATATTTTCTTTTATCAGCATAATGCTTCCTGTACTTTTTCCATTCTTTGTATTCCCATTTCGTGTAATGCACCCGGTTTAGGTAAGTCCTGTCGAGGTAAAAACGGTTATCAATTCCCTTCCAATACAAAAATCCGCGGTTGCTTCTGTGGTAATACCGCCCATCCGAAAATTGATTCATGGTAAATCCGGGACGGGGACTAATGATCAAAGGTGTAACCGCATAGCGGGCCGGTGGCTGAGGGTTATAGCGAGGTGGCGGTGGTGGATATTTACTTTGGCGAGGTTTCGTTTCCCAAACACGGCTCGATTTACAAGCGGAAAACAATAAGGCAATGGAAAATAATGCAGCAATGGAAAAAATAAATTTTCGTTTCATGGGTGTTTTGTTTAATGAATAATCGGGTTTACAATTGTCAAATAGTTTAATCGTCTCTTGTCGTTTTTTCCCTGACGCCGTCTATGACTTTTACCGGTTGTTTATTTGTTTCATCGGGCAAAGCGACTTTCTTTTCATTTTTTGCAATGATTTCTTTGCTATCAGGGAGTGGCGTTTTTTTCAGTACAGAATCTTTTTTTATTTCTTTGGGAGGATAAATTTTTGCGAGGTTATCCAAAGCAATTGTGTTGCCGGTAGTATCTCTGCCCATAATAATATCTGTTGACACCCAATCTTTTTGATCCGGTTCTGCTTTGTCCAGGTTCAGGAAATGTAATGCCAGTGCTTGGCTGTCTTTTGGCATCAATTGTTTTTGAGGAAAAATTTTAGCAGCATATTCTTTGGTAGCAGCGCAACTGGCGGCCATGGCCACTATCGTCAGCAAAATCACCGCTTGTATAATTTTCGCTAATTGCATGCTTCCTCTTTTTATTTTTAGGTATAAATGGATAACGCTATTATAATTCAATTCACTTGCCATAAACTCTTAAAAACTTTTAACATGAAGTATTTTCTCATTGTATTAACATTCCTTTTCAATGCTGCATCGCTTCGGGCACAGACGGCCGAAGACTCCGTAAAGGCTGCTATCAATAAAATGTTTGCTGCTATGAAAAATGCAGATAGTGAACAATTGCAATCCGTTTTTTCGGACAATATGGTTTTGCAAACTATCAGTAAAAACAAAAGCGGGGCATTGACAGTGTTGGATGAAAAACCTGCGGAATTTATTAAACAGATAGCTGCGTCAGCTCCGGGAGATTTGGATGAACAAATTCAATTTTCTACCGTGTTGATTGATGGGCCTTTGGCATTTGCCTGGACCCCATACAGCTTTTTTTACAAAGGAAAATTCAGCCACTGTGGTGTTAATTCA
>JAGQWM010000073.1 GCA_020437365.1 Chitinophagaceae bacterium
AGGCTTCTAAGTGCATACCTCTCAACACCTACTTGTTCACTTCATACACATCTGCAAAAACCAATCTTTCTTTTTTGGGCATACTGGCAAAGACGACGTTTCCCGGATTGGGATTGGGTTTTAAAGGATCGTAAGTTATTAATTCATACTCCAGCACTTTGATGCGATATGGTTTTGAAGCATATTCCGATGGCAAATTGAACTGGTGGCTATGATAGAAAATATAATTATTGACATCATTTATCTGCAAAGTATATTGATAACTCTCAATTGGTTTGTGTATGCTGATATGGGTTTCTTCCGAAGCAGCAATATCTAATGGCTCAATCACAAATTCAACTCTTGATCCGTTAAATGAAGCTCTTTCGATTTTAGGTAATGTTCCACCAATGGCTACCGTAACCTGGTTATTACTACTGCCTACATCAATAGAAGAAGTTCTAGGTGCCGGTATTTGAATATAATCGGCTTGTACAATTGGTGAAATACAACAATCAGTTTTTTCTTTTCTTACTGAATGTTTTTGATAAGCTGCTAAAGCCAATCTTACAAAGGGATAATAAGCAACACCAATATTAAACATAATGTCGGCATAATACAATTCTCTGTCGGTATCATATTTTACATCAAAGGCGGCAACATATACTTTGGCAGTATTATCTTCTGGTGTCGCCACTATATCCTTATTTTCTTGTTTCAGATTTATGAAATGATTCAAAGAAGGTGTGTTTTTATTAGGAAGGGCAGCCGATAGTTTTGTAGGGTCTGTTCCCCAGGTTGTAAAAGTTGTATTTTTCGAACCGGGAATATTATCTGTAACAGGAGGCATATACAGGATAACACCGAGTTGTTGGCCTTCACCACTGCTGTACCAGGGGCGTTTCATGTAAATCCGCAGTCCACTGATTCTTCCTGTAACAGTTTTGTTGCCGTTCGTTTTCCGATTCCACTCAAAAGTTGGAATAACATATTCTAACTGTGGGGCTACCGGCCGTGCACTACTCAGAATATTGACTTTGGTAACGGTATTGCCTTCTGTTGTTAATTTGAAAGTATCTCCTTTTTCCTGGATGAGATTGAAGAAATACTCACGGTAACGGGTAGTGGCAATGATGGAATAATTGACAAAACGATGTTTGGTATCATTAAAAATATGCTTAAGTCCGGGGAAGATATTATTCTTGACCAATGGGCCGAATATATACTCGAACCAGAGATAAGGAGTCGTAAAATGAACTACTTTACCTTTAGATTGAGTAATTTCCACTGCCGGTTTGGTAACATCATCAATCCATTCATCCCAGTCGGCAGTTATATCTATTTGGCCTGTAGAAGGCCCGTGCACCATCAGTTTTGTGTTGAGTAAAGTAAAATTATCGCCAAAATCCCTTTCCGGTTCGATGGTAACTATCTCCGGATAATTTTTTCCCAGCACTTTGCTCAACGGTTGTTGTACAGCATGAACAAAAGTTATTTCCCGCCATGGCGAAAACATCCAGTGCTGGCCTTTTTCAATTCTTTGGCCAACAGTACCGGACAAATTGTTTAAGCCCATCATGTGTAGGATGCCTGAAATTTTTACCAATTCATCGGGCCGCCAGAAGCAGGCATAATTCATTTTGAAGATAGCACCTTTTTGAAGAGTTATCACCAATGTTCTTGAAGTGGATTCCCAAATAACATCCGGACTGCCTTCTTTTAATCTGACACGGAAAGTTTTGGGATCAAACCATTCTTCGGTAGTATTTGTTTTATTGGCAAGTGCTGCTGTGGTAACTTCATCATCAAAATAAAAACTGATTCTTTTGGTAAACTTATCGGGGTTGGGCAATTTCGGATTTGGGTCGTTGGCTGAAATATAAAAACACACACCGGCCGCCATTGGATCAACAAGATATTCTACGTCCATTGTTTTCACATTCGGATCGAAAACTGTCAGGTCGGGTGTATTATTACTTTCAGAAATCAACGGGTCTTTGTCTGCTATTATTTTTTGGTAATAGCTGGCAGCTTGTGCAGCATTGGTTTTTCCAAATCCTTTATCTAATTTTTCATGAGCCGTAGCTCTCTCTACTGTACATCTTGGTGGTTTTATATGGCGTACAGCTTCAGGCGGATATTTATTACTACCAACATTTTGTTCATACTCTTTTGTAGAAACATTTTCATTGCTGCGAATGACCAACATCTCACTCGATTCGCCTGCTTTCATTTCATTGCCCAACAATAAAAAAGGTGCATTGACAGGTTCATACCGCATGTATTTTATTTTCGGTACAATGGCTTCTGTAGCATTTTCAGGAGCAAAATTTTCATTTACGCTATTGCCTGCTACATCCACCGTCCTGATTTTTAATGAATATTTTTTGCCAAACCGCAGCATTGGTAAACTGCCTTCGGCTACTGATGGCACCACGTTTAATTTAAAATCTGCGGTGTCGGGTGTTCTATATTTATCTGCTTCTTTTGCAGCGGCTGCAGGATTGCTTTTGTCATGAATATCATCATTGTCCAGCATGGGATCATTGAGGGCCGAGCCAACGGGCGGAACACTCAGGCTCCAGCCGTCCCAACGTGCCAGCACTTCTCCTATTTTCATGCGTTTGCCACTGCCGGTATCTTCTTCGGCAGCACCAATTTGAATATAGCCTTCATCTACCGGCATATCCGGAATTTCTATTTTATTATGTTGCGAGTTGATGAAAGAATACGTATTGTTACGTTTGTGTAAACTAAACCATTTGCCGCCCGCATCTTCAGGTTGAACATCCATGCGATAGCCCATGTTCAAATCATCGGCGAATAAAAACTTATTGGGTAAAATATAGTTTGCATTATTTCCATGCAAACCGGTGGTAGCAATGCCGTTCGCTATCAAAGCAGGTTTGAGGGCATTCATGGCGATGAACTTAGCATGAATTTGTTCTGCCATTCCATTTTTGGCTACCGCAATGCCGGTTGAATTTTGTGTTGGTAATCCTTCTTTTGGCGGCAACTGGTTATTGAATACCGGGATTAAATTTTCATTAGGTATAAAATTATCTACTGCATAAAAAATATGTTTGGCTTTGCGCAATTGTAAATTATCAATCATCTGGCACAGTTTCAATCCTGCTCCATCTGTATCTAATTGAAAAACGGTAAAAGCACTAGTATTCAATTTCAAATGGCCTTTGTCGATCAGGCTTTCGCTATCCGGTTTAGTATAAAATCCAACTTTTGTAGCCTGGTATGCAGTTGGCGGACAGGAAACGGTTGTTTGGCTGCTAAAATCAACATCCGTAAATGCAATTCTGATATTCGGCGTGTTGGCAATCATGTTATTCGGCATTGTAAACTCTACATCGAACACCAAACCGAGTTTGCGCAACAATTGCGGATAGGCTGCAATAACAGATAATATTTCATGAAATTCAAAATCCGGTTTTTGGAGAGGATGAAAACTTTGCACTTCTTTATGATTGTACAATCCATGAAAATTTTTCAGTTGTGCAAAATCTAAAGTCGGGCTGGGATTTTGATTAAAAGGAATGGTTTTGTTTTTCCTTAAAATAGCATCTAGTCTTTCTTCAATATGCTTATTGGTAATAATTTCATTCATAGTAATTTTTTCACCTCGCATTCCTGCGGCGTGAGTCATATTGGGGCCTCGTTGCGGATAAGGTTTTAAGCTATAGTCTGAAATAGCTGTAAACACTTGGTTGTCGGTATAGTAATTACTGTCGGGTAAATCTTCAGCAAATTTTTTACCCATATCTTCTACGATGTTTTTGACAAAGTTGACAATATGTTTGACAGGGTAGGAGACAATCGGCCGCTGGCTGTAATCTTCCTGTACGAATGATTTTACTTTTACCGTAGGTGAAAAAAGGTTATTCCATAATTGATTATCTACTTCGGGACTTGTAACTATGGCATCTGTAGCTTTTCCATTGATATAAACGATAAATTTTCCGGTTTTTATTTTTTCAGCCCAATGTAGCATGTCCGGAACATTTTGTAAGGTCGTATTTACATCTTCTACCTGCAAGCTCAATGCCAGTGATGCTTTGTAAGTAGATGAGCTTCCTTTATTGATAACTCCGTTGGGTAAAGCTGTACAAATTATTTTTTGTTTCATTGGTTCAATTTTATTGGAAACATTTTTTTACAATATATTCAGGTGAACATTATGCCGCAAAAGCAGCACAATATTCTAACCATTCGTTTTCTTTTATGGCCATTTGGAAATTCGGATCACTTCCACTTCCTTTAAATGTTCTTGAAGTATGCAACGTAACTGATGCGCTGAAGAACAATACTTCAATTTTCATTTTCAAAGTGGCTTCGCCGTAGGCTTTATTTTTATCTATCAGGTATGTAAGAGCCATGTACAATTCGATGCTGGCCGTAATTAATCCGAGAATACAAAGCGAACCATTGATGCGGACATACCCGGTGAGTGTTGTAGAATTATGTCCATCTACGAGTTCCATTTTAAAATATATACCGGCCATGATGCTTACACCGCCACTGGCTACGCCTAAATCTATTGAGGCTGCTGCGCCAAATTCCAGAGAAGCCTCAATCATACGAATACCATGTAAATCGACTTCCATACCAAAGAAACCGCCGCCACCCAGGAAGGAAACTGTTAATACAAATGGTTGTTGTCTTGTACAGAAATTGAAACCGAAGGTTAAAGGTGCTCCGGTAAATGGTAAATTCACTTCGGCGCCCAACGTCATATTGCTGAGAGAGAAAACGCCGATTTGTACATTGGGTATCGCCAATGAGTAACCGCATTTGATACCCGTAAGTGAAATATCGAGATAAGGCGGATCAGAAAATCCATCAGAGGGAATCAGCGAGTTGAGATTATTGATAAAGGACAAGGCGCCACCGAAAATAACACAGGGATTAGCCATTTCTACACTCACATCGGCTTTTTTGCCCGCTTCTACTTTGAATTGAATTTTATTGAAATCAATATTGATAAGTTCTTTGAGTATGCCAATCCTGAAAGAAGTCAATGAAGCATTGGTCCCAAACTCGGGTGTGCCGGTTGGATTTTTCTTTTTGACCTTTACTTGCGTTACAATTGAAAAAGCAGCACCTCCTTTTTTTGTGAATTTGGCAAAACCCAAGTCAATATCTTTCAATTCAGGTTTGATGACATAGGAAGTAATATATTCATCAGGAGTTTCTTCTGTTGTCAGGTTTGGAATTTTTGGTGCCCTGTCCATCAAAGGTTTGGCAAGGTCATAAGAACTCATATCGCCGGTTACGAAATTCAGGATTTCGCTGAGTTTAAAAACGCCGAACAGTTTTGGGTCGGGTAAATTGCTGACATTGAAAAAATCATCGGCGCTGGCCACGGCATTTTTAAATTTGTCGAGATCGCCGCCAATAGCTCCTGAAAGTTTTGACAATCCACTCAGGTTGAAATTGGGCGTAGCCAGTCCACCGGTTTTATCACTTTGGTTATTAAAATTGACTGAGGCATCTTGTTCGAATTTGGCAAAGACGTGTCCTTTGTTATCATCATCTACAAGCGACACTGAAACGGTTTGTCCAATGCCGGTCAATCGTTGATAAGATGGTTCCAAAATATCGGCTCTATGCATAACAGGTAAAAAGCCCTGTGGTTCATTTATATTGTTGTATTTGCGGGCACCGAATGAAATTTGTTTCGTTACATAAATTGTATCATTTCCATTCTCCTCTTGTGGTGCCAAAGTGAATTTTTGTCCTTTGAGGTCGGTTTTATTGGTGATATAGAAACCGTTGTTATAGCCTTGTACGAGGTTGTTAATATTGGATGCATTGCCTTGCAGGTCTGTACTGATAAAGCCAAGGGGTAAAGTGAAATCAATAAAATTGCCATCCAGGTCTTCAGCTTTTATTTTAAAAAGAAATTCTTTATTGCTACTCTTAATAACAAACTGGTTTGTATTTTTAGATTCACTGCCATCAAAAATTGATTTCTTATTTTCATCTAACAAGGGAGAAGCGGTAGTTATCATTTCTACACGGCTAAAACAGAAATTCATAAATTCTCCTTTGCCGTCGCGGTAGTTATAATCTTTTACGGGTTCGGTGATGACCACTAGTTCTCTTTGGAAATTAGCCGCTGTACCCGTGCCATTATGTTGTTTTCTTTCGGTAATAGTGATGAGCACAGCTTCATGTCCAAAGGGAACGATATTGCCAGCTTCTACTATTTCTACATAATGTTCACGTCCGAGGGTTTCTATATGCCGCCATTTCAGCAGGTTCAATGCATTGCCGGGCACTTCGGTATTGGCATTTATTATTTTTTTAAAAATATTACCACTGCTTTCATTACTATTTTGCAATACACCGGCAGCTTGTAATTTTTCTCTTTCTACTACAAAGACACTATCTAACCAGGCGCCAAGTGTAGTCAGAAATAGTTTATATGCTTTTATAGGTTGGGGCGTAAATTTTGGAATTTGAAAATTAGAAGATTCATGTACAATACGGTGCCGGTCTTTGTTGTTCATAGACGTTTTTCCAAGGAAAGGGTCAGGTTTTTTCTTTGTGATTACGGCTTTGTAATTTTTATCTGCATCATCGGCCCAAAGTGCTCTTAAAATTCTTTGTTCATTTGTTAATGAGCTTTCATCTACGTCGCCTTTTTTTGTCTTGGTGCCCATTCGGGTATGCCAGAGTTCAAATAAGCGATTGGTTTCTAAAAGAATTCCTTTATCAGGATTTAACTTTTTAAGATGACTCCATCCTGCAATGCTAGTTGGTGATAAATACAAACGCATTGGCACTTCAATCGATGTTTCCATTTCACCAATCGGCCCAACAGCATCCAGCGTTAGGTTGGCCAGGTTGGTGTTGAAATTTGCAATCATATTTTTCCGGCTATTCTCTTGTGCCGGCACCATTTCCCTGTTGATATCTTCTTTTTCATCCTTCGTCAATCCTTTGCCGATAATGATTTTTTTTATCTCTGAAGCTTTATTGAAAATGGTCTTGATCTTATCAATTTTTTGGCTTTTAATTGGTTTAACTCGTAAACCTCTTATAGGTTGTGTGGCCCTGTGGTTGACGACCAAATCAAATTTTTCCCAGGCCAGCAGTTCATTGACATCGAGTGAGATGCTTGAAATATTATTTGGAATTGAAAAAACTAACCGGCTTTCGCCACCAATCAAAATACGGCCGGGAATTGTGGGTGTTTCCAATGAATCAGCCTCTTCAAACCAGGCTTGTTCGCTCATGGATTGCGGTTGAAATACGACAATCATGTGAGCCGTATCGCTTTTCTTCCGCAAGAGGTTTCCTGATAGAGAAAAATTATAAAAACGCAGTTCTAATGATAATAAATCCTGTGGCCTAAGTAGAGTGACTGCAATGTATTGTTGCCTCGTAGTTAAAACGCCGATTTTTCTTTCGGGTTGTTTGCGAATCCTGATTTGTGCAGTTGCTGATTTGCCGGCCAGAAATGCAGTACCTAAGCCGATAACTTTGAGCAGTTTTCTCCTTTTGCGATCAAAGGAACGTCGCTCTTTTTTTTCAGACATAGCGATGAGGTTTATAAGGTGAATGGTTCTTAGTACAAGTTAAAGATTTAGAGAATAACTATTTGCGTAAAAATAAATTTGTGTATAAGTTTTTTTAATTGTGTAGTAATATCTCTTAGTAGAGAGAAAAATAATGTCTAATGATTTTCTTGAATAATTGAAAATCAGAAACTTGT
Organism: Chitinophagaceae bacterium; assembly: GCA_020437365.1. GTDB lineage: Bacteria > Bacteroidota > Bacteroidia > Chitinophagales > Chitinophagaceae > JJ008. The sequence goes on from JAGQWM010000073.1 coordinate 7,715, forward strand.
AATTTGATGAGCCAGTATTTTTAGAAGGATGCAACTATTTGCGATAACTTTTAATCGGGAGGCAAAATCATTTTTCAGCGAATAAAAGGAGAGTGGGTTATCGTATTAATGTGAATGTTCCTTTTCGGAATATTTCATTGACACAAACAGTTTTTGCTTTAATCGTATAAATATAAACACCCGGATCTTGAGCCATATTTTTATAGGTGCCATCCCAACAATCGTCAGGGTTTTGGGTGTAGAAAATTCTTTCGCCCCAGCGATTAAAAATACTGAATTCAAATTGAAGAATTCTACCCCAATATTTTACTCCAAAGCAATCATTTTTTCCATCGTTATTGGGTGTAAAAGCGTTGGGCATTAAATAATTCGCATTTAACACATCATCAACTTTGACAGTAACTGTGTCATAATTCATACACCCATTTACGTCAATTCCCTTTACAATATATTGGGTTGTAATAGTTGGTTTAGCAATAGGCGATGCAATAGTTGGGTTATTCAACGAAGTAATAGGTGTCCAACTGTATTGCAATGCTCCAGAGGCAGCTAACTGACTTTGCGTGTTGCTACAATCTAAATCAAAATCTTTTTGTGCAACGACATTTGGCAAAGGCCAAACGGTTACCAGCGTTGATAAGGTATTAGAAAAATGACAACTTGTATCACTAAGTAATACTTTATAAGTAGTTGTTTGCGTTGGAAAAGCAATTGGATTAGCAATCGTTGAATCAGAAACTGTGCCGGCAGGTTGCCAGGCATAAGTATCACCACCAATTGCTTGTAGTTGCACCGGAGTATTTGCACAAACGGGGTCAACAGGTTCGATTTTAAAATTATTTGGACTTTTTACATCAACTTTAATGGAATCTGTATTTTGACAGGTGTTCATATCCGTTACTGTTACAGTATAAGTTATTTTATCAGGAGGCGTTGCAACCGGGTTGGGAATAGTGCTGTTATTTAAATATGCGGTAGGCGACCAACTATAAAACTGTCCGCCACCGGCGAAAAGTTGTACTGAACCGGATACACAAATTGTCGTGTCATTTGATTTTATAATAACTGGCAATGGAAGAATATTGATTTCAATGGTATCGGTGGCCATGCAACCCCAAACGCTGCTGCCGGTTACAATATATGTTGTGTTTACATCGGGTGTTGCCATCGGGTTGCCGATGTTGGGATTAGATAATCCGGTAACCGGTTGCCAGGAATAACTAGCTGCACCTGATGTATTTAATTGAATGGAACTGCCTTTACAAATTGTTGTATCGTTATTCGTTTGTACTACCGGATCGTCAATGGCAATTAAAACAGTGTCTTTATCTGCACATCCTAAACTACTCGTTCCTGTAACTATATATTCTGTATTTAAGATGGGTGTCGCCACCGGGTTGCCAATATTAGGGTCGCTTAATCCGGTAATGGGTTGCCAGGAATAACTATTTGCACCTATGGTATTCAGTTGAAGAGAATTTCCTTTACAAATGGTTGTATCGTTATTCGTTTGTACTACCGGATTGTCAATGGTAATGAGAACAGTGTCTTTGTCTGTACAACCCGATAAAGTAGTTCCCGTTACTATATATTCTGTACTTATATCAGGTGTTGCAATAGGATCTCCAATATTCGGATTATTCAATCCTGTAACGGGCTGCCAGGCATAATTATCTGCACCGGTTGTATTTAATTGTACGGAGTTTCCTTTACAAATGGTTGTATCATTATTGGTTTGCACGACAGGATTATCAATCGAAATAACAATTGAATCCTTTTGAATTGAAAAAGGGGAAAAGACAATATCATCAAGAGCGTAATTGCTAATTTGGCCGTTAGGGTTCTTACTTTTTATACTGAGTAGAGCAGTTGTAGCAGTTCCTGAATTCCAGTTTGTATAAAATTGATTCCATTGACAAGTTGGAGAAGATGCAGCCATGATTGTTCCAATCTCATTGCCATTGATCGAAAAAATGAGTTGTACCGGGTTTGTCGCTGTCAATGATTGGATCCAGGTTGAAAAAGCAAAATTTGTTTGTGGTGCTACTGCAATCGTTTGGCTCCAGATATTTTCATCGGTAGAAGAAGTTCCGTTTATCAGCATCATTTTGCCGCTACCGGAACTGTGGTCTGTACAGTTTGAAAATCCCGCATTCCAGGAAGTCGGGTTATTTCCAATAAAATATTCGCCTGTTGATATGTTTTGCGGTGCAAAATTATAAACAGAACTAAAACCTGTATTCCCGGAACTGAAATCGCCATTTGTAATGAGATTATTCTCCCATATTTCTCCCGTAAAATGATAAGTAATTCCATTGGTTGTCGATGAAGTTGGATTGGGTAAAGCAGGATTATCGAGATTGGTAACCGGGCTCCAACAAAAATTAATGGAAGGGCTTGTTTGCAATTGAATTTGATTTCCCTTGCAAATGGTTGTATCCGGTGTAAGGATGAGTTGATTGTTGAAAGCTGTGGCCACTGCAATTTGTTTTTTTACGGTATCCTTACAATTGTCATATTCCTGAAACATGGTTACCTGGTAAGTACCTTCAGTTTGATATATATGTGAAGGCGAAGTTTGATTTGTTATAATGGTGCCATCGCCAAAATCCCATTTTATGTTATAAAATCCTGTAGCATTTGTATGAAAATTTATGAGTAGCGGGTTACAGGCATCATTCTTAAATGAATAATCATTATTGGTATTGCATGTTGGAACATAACAACTATCTGCATTAAAAGTACAAGTTGGGATAGTCGAATTAATCGAAGCTGCACCACCCAATGTGCCGTTCCAGGTAGCATTGCCTTGTTTATTCAATAAATTATCAAATGTGTAATAGGCTAAAAGTCCCG
>JAGQWM010000074.1 GCA_020437365.1 Chitinophagaceae bacterium
GCATATCACTACTCTCGGTTCCGCCGGCTACATAAATATTTCCATTTTGCCCCAGGGCCAATACATACGCAGCATCGTTTCCACTGCCTCCCAAAAAGCTGGAAAATAAAACAGTGCCTACATCAGGCGATAATTTAATAACCACACCATCCTGCTCGCCACCTTGCGAAGATTGAAAAGCAGTACCTCTCACAGGAAAATCTGCAGACTGTGTACAGGAAGCCACATAAATATTTCCGGCTGCATCAAGGATTACTTCGCTTCTTCCATCATCACCATAATTTCTCTCTAAAGAATTTGTCCCACTACGATTTGATTCAATATTTACGCCATCATAAGCACTGCCGCCAATGCGTTTCGAACCAATTAAAGCTGTGCCCGAAGCATTTAATTTTAAAACCACAATGTCATAACTTCCACAGGGCCCAACAACATCTGCTGCTCCATTTTTGAGTGGGAAAGAACCGGGATTGCCCGGCAAAGGTGAATTAGTCCGTCCGGCAATTATTAGATTACCCTGGTTATCAACAATCAAACTATGCGGTTGTTCAATTCCGGCTCCGCCAATGTAAGTTGCATAAACCCTATTGCTGCCATCAGCAGAAAGTTTCATAATCCCCATATCAACGTTGCTTGGATCTCCAGACTGGAAAGTCGTTTGAAATGCACCGGGTGAAGTAGGGAATCCTGTTCCGAAAACAATTCCTCCCGCATACATTGTACCGTCATTTCCGTAAGTGGCTGTATAGCCCCAGTTGTCAGCAGAACTTCCTGAAAAAGAACAAAAGATTATGACCGGGTCAATGATTAATGTTTTGGAAGGGTCGTAGTTTTTTACGTCAAATTTTACAATATTATCTTTTACGATGTATTTGCAGGAAACTTCTTTGGCGCCATATATATCCGGCTGGTAAGTGTAAGGTTGTGATTCCCGCAGTTCTCCTATCGATGTTTGAATGGCCAGTTCTTTTTTAGCAACCGATAATTTATCAACACCATCATATCGCAATGCAATTTTGGAAATATCGGCTCCGGGTTTTACTACAATATCATATTTCAAATAACCATTATTGGTATAATATCTTACGTCCACGTTCTCATAAACATTTTCCAAGGTTACCACCTGGTAAATTTTACAATCAGAAGTCCATTTTGATGGGTCGCTGCCATAAAAATAATTATTATACGTATTGATAGCTTTGGAAGCTACAGATTGCATGGAAGCAGAAGCCCCGACAAAATTTACATTCCATGCCTGTGAGTGAACTGTTAATTTATCATTAGGGCCTACCGGCGAGCCATCAGGATTGAGGCCATGATAAAACCGGCTTATTTGCGCATACTCTTGTGGGTTATGTTGTAATACCGTAAAGCCACCATCATTGCGCAGGAAAAAAGCACCATTGCTCACTTTGCCCATATAGGCTACACGGTTGTCCCATTGCCCTTTGTTTTCAATAAATTCAATATTGCCTTGTGCCATTACTAATGAATGCGCCAAAACCGCCACCAGAAAAAGTAAGTATGTTTTCAAATCGGTTAACTTTCTATTAAAATAACTAAAATAACGCAGAAACGGATTGAAAATTTGTGTTAAGAAATTGTATTTCATTATAATATTTTCTCATTTCGCTACTACAGAACGAATTTTATCTATGAAATCTTACTCCATTTTACCGTTTCAGGCTGGAGTTTCAAAAAATTGAATAACCGCAAATTTTCTGCCGAATTCAGTTCCGGATCCTGATCCAGCAACCGTATGGCTAAGCTTTTCGCCAATTCCAGCATTTTACCATCATGGACTAAGCTGGCCAACTTAAAGTTTAATACTCCACTTTGCCTAGTTCCGTCAATTTCGCCGGGGCCACGCAAAGCCAAATCTTTTTCTGCAATTTCAAATCCATTGTTGGTGGCTGTCATTATATTGATTCTTTCTCGGGCATCATTACTTAATTGAGAACTTGTCAATAAAATACAATAACTTTTTTCGGCACCACGTCCTACTCTTCCCCTTAATTGATGCAACTGCGACAAGCCAAATTTCTCTGCACTTTCAATCACCATCATCGTAGCATTCGGTATATCTACACCAACTTCAATGACCGTAGTAGCTACCATAATTTGTGTATCATTTTCCACAAATCGTTGCATATTGGTTTCTTTTTGTTTGGCCGGTTGTTTTCCATGCACCATACTTATCCAAAACTTAGGTTCAGGAAAATAGGCTTTTACATCTTCATATCCCTGCATTAGATTTTCATAATCCAATTTGGCACTTTCTTCAATCAATGGAAAAACGATATACGCTTGTCGGCCTTTATCTATTTCAGTTCTCAAAAAATTCATCACTTTGCTTCGTTGCGTATCGTAACGATGTACCGTTTGAACCGGTTGCCTACCCGGTGGCAATTCGTCAATAATACTCACATCCAAATCGCCGTAAATAGTCATCGCCAATGTACGGGGAATGGGTGTTGCCGTCATCACAAGTATATGCGGTGGTATGGTTGCTTTTTTCCAAAGTTTTGCCCGCTGGGCTACGCCAAAACGATGTTGTTCATCGATGATAACAATACCCAGATTTTTAAACTGTACGGTATCTTCTATAACAGCATGTGTACCTATCAGGATTTGTATTTCACCTGCTTGCAATGCTGCCAATGTTTTTTTTCTTCCGGCTGCTCTTGTAGAACCCGTGAGCAAATGCACTTCTACATCGACACCTTTTAATAGACCCTGAATTGTTTGAAAATGCTGCTGCGCCAGAATTTCTGTTGGCGCCATCAGGCAAGTTTGAAAACCATTATCGCAAGCCAGGAGCATACACAATACGGCAACAATCGTTTTTCCGCTGCCCACATCACCTTGCAATAACCGGTTCATTTGTTTGCCATGTGCCATATCATTTCTGATTTCTTTGACGACTCTTTTTTGGGCATTTGTCAATGCAAAAGGAAGATGATGTGTATAAAATTGATTAAACAATTCGCCAACTTTTTCAAAAACTACACCTTTTGAGATTCGATGCCGCCTGTTTTTCAATTGTTGCAATTTTATTTGTGCAATAAATAATTCTTCGAATTTCAAACGTTTTACGGCTTTTGTATAGGCTTCCTGATTGGAGGGAAAATGTATGGAACGATAAGCATCGAAGCGATTGATCAAGTGCAGGGATTGCAAAATTTCTTCAGGCAAATTTTCCGGTATATCTTTTTCCTGTATTAATGACATTAAAGTCATTGTCAGTTTCCCCAATTGGCGGCCGCCCAAACCACTGGCCGTTAATTTTTCGGTAGAAGAATAAACCGGTTCCAAAAAAGGCCTTCCCGATGATTGCTGAGCTTCGAAAACTTCCATTTCCGGATGAATCATTTGTGGTTGTCCATTGAAAAAACCTAACCTGCCATAAATAAGATATGTTCGCCCGACTTGCAGGAATTTTTGCACCCAATTGATTCGCTGAAACCAGGTAAGTTGCATTTCTCCAGTTGCATCTGCTGCTGTAGCTACCAATCTTTTTTTGCGGCTGGCGCCAATCACTTCTATGTCTTTGACCACAACTTTCAATTGAATAAAATCAAATGCCGGTGTTAATTGGCTGATCGTTTCAATTTTTGTGCGGTCAATATGACGGAAAGGAAAATGATTGAGCAAATCGCCGAAAGTAAAAAGGTTTAATTCTTTTTTCAATACATCAGCACGTTGCGGGCCGATACCTTTGAGGTATTCGATTGGTGTTTTTAATATGTTAGATGAGAAAGAAATAGTATTTGATTTTCAACAAATTTACGATGTGAAATTTACGGTACGTTTTTCGCAAATATCCTAAGTAATTGTCGAAAATATGCCTTGTACAAAGGGGAATCCACCTATGACAATAAAATTTCACACAACCTATTGACGTTTTAAAAACTGACTACTACATTGTAGCATAATCCGGGCCCGTACCAAAACCGACATCATGAAAAACCATCTTCTTCAAATCAATTTATTTGATCTACACCTTGGCAACTATAAGTACGGCCTGCTGTGTTTGCTTTCCGCCTTTGTTGTTTCATTAATCCTTATTCCCATCATTATCAGGCTTATCAATAAATACAATATTTATGATATGCCTAATGCCCGTAAAGAACATGCTGCACCTATTCCCACAATGGGCGGCATTGCCATTGTAGCCGGAATGTTTATGGCTTTATTGCTTTGGTTTCCTTTTGCGAATAGCGAAATGCAAATCAGTTTTTTCTTTGCTGTTATTATTTTATTTGCCTTAGGCATGTTGGACGATTTGAAGGATATTTCTGCCACATACAAATTTGTTGTTCAATTGGCACTGGCATTTTTAATGGCCGTTGCCGGTTTACGCATCACTTCATTTGAAGGCTTGTTCGGCATTTATGATTTGCCGGTTATGGCACAGTATAGTTTCACTGTTTTGACAATTGTGGGCATCACCAATGCTTTTAATTTAATAGATGGCATTGACGGGCTGGCCGGCGGCTTGGGTTTTATGAGTTTGATTACGTTGGGCATTTTTCTTACGCTTTCCGGCGATGTAAATTTTGCAATGCTTGCATTTGCCCTGGCAGGTGCCCTCCTGGGTTTTTTATATTTCAATATGAACCCGGCCAAAATTTTTATGGGCGATACAGGTTCGTTGGTGCTTGGCTTTGTAACGGCTGTTTTATGTTTACGATTAATTGCCGTGAACCAAATGGCCATCAATCCTGTTTTGCCGAAAGCCACTGTTTTTGTTTTGGGTATAGTCTTGATTCCGGTTTTTGATACGTTGCGGGTGTTTGCTACAAGAATTCGAAACGGCCAGTCACCTTTTGCGCCGGATAAAACGCATATCCATCACTTACTCACCAACCAGGGTTTCAGTCATGGATTTACCACCCGGTTCATTTGTTTTTTACACGGATTCATATTGATAGAATCATATTGGCTCATCCACTTGCGGCCTGTATTTGGACTTGCAATTTTAATCTGTTTTATGGTGTTGATTACAGGCGCCTTAAAATATGCGGGTTTGTATTTTCCGCAAGGAAAACAGGAAAAACAAAGCACCGATTTTGTTTAAAGGTGTAAATATTTATTTAATTAAGCGTTCACCCATTCCACCATCAACTTTGCAGCATCTATTACCTTGTTGCAATGTTGTTCAAGAAAATTGTCGGGTAATGGTTTATCTAAGGGAATTAAATAACTTGCTTCTAAAGCTTTGGCACCGTCAAAATCAACATAGGATAAGCGGGCAGATAATTCTCCGGCCGGCCGGTTGAAATCAACACCCGGCAAAATGGCCACGCCTGTTTCTTCCAATAAACGATTACAAAATTTAGTGCCGGTTGTAATATTTTTTTTCTTCAGTTTTTCGGCAAAGCTGTGAAAGTCGAGAAATAAATAGAAGCCACCTGTTGGTTCATTCACGCCAATATTTCCTTCTTTTAAAATAGCGGCTGTTTTTTGTCCGAGTAAAGCCAGGATTCTTCTGACATGATGCAAATAAATTTGTATTTCTTCATCAAATTGAAAAGCCCGGACGGCAGCATACTGAATGGGAGCACAAACTGAAGTGTAGGTTTCACTGGCTACAGCAGCCATGGCATGGAGCAACCAACGCAATTGTGCAGGAAAAGAAAAAGTGCCTAAACGCCAACCACCGGCACCACACCATTTCGATAAGCCGGAACTGATGATGGTTCCTTCGGGATAATATTTGGCAATGGAAATATGCTGGCCTTTATGATGCAACTGCCCATAAATTTCGTCTGAGAGAATAATAACATCATATTTTTTAGCAACGGCTGCAATTTTTTTCAAATCATCGGCATGGTAAGTTATGCCATCAGGATTGCCGGGATAATTCAGAATCATTACATAATGCCGGTTCGACTTTTTGATATTCTGTTGACAGAAATCTTCCAATTGCTGCGGCAACAATCGCCAATGGTCGGTTACTTTGGTATGCAATACGTGAATGGTATTACCGATAATTTTTGCCTGCGGTAAATAAGATACCCAACTGGGACTCGGCACTATTACTTCATCTTTAAAAACCATTTGTAGAAGAAATAATAATTCTTTGGAACCCGGGCCTATCAATACATTCTCCGGCACTATTTCTACTTCCTGGTGTTGGGTATGAAATTTGGCAACGGCTTCCCGCAATTCCGGTAAACCCTGCACATGCAAATAATCTTTTTGCGCTGCATTTAATTCCAATGCATTGACTACAACGTCGGGAATAGGAAATGGCGATTGGCCAAGCCCTAATTTATAAACAGGTTTTCCTTCCGCTGCAATTTCTTTACAAAGTTGGTTAATTCTTAATGTTGGCGATTCTTTAAGTCCTCTGACTTTAGGATTGAGATAGGCTAAGGGGCTCACGGTTTATTTCTTTTCAATCAAAATTATCAATTTTTAATTTATTTAATTCTTCCCGATACACATGTTCCAGTTCGCTTTCAAAGAAGAATTCATCTTCACCAAAAGCCGGTGTTAAATCATCTAACCAAACGGCATCTTCATTATACTCGGCAAAAAATGGTTTACCTACCCAATCAGGGTCTCTGCCCTGGAGAAAACGAAATGACATTAATTTTTTTTCATTGCCTTGTGCCAGCCCAAGGTATTGCACTTTTCCTGGATTGGCACTCATACTTGGCCCACGAACCGTACGGCATACACCACTCACTTGTTGATATGCATTTCTGAAAATATCGCCGGCTTCGATGATCGGCACTTTAAAATAATGTTGCGCACCGGTATCACGGGCGATGAACATATAATACGGAATGCAATTTAAATTCACTTGCTCTCTCCACATTGTCGCCCAAACATCGGCATCGGCGTTTATGTGCCGCATCAAAGGTGATTGTGTCCTGATTTGTGCACCGGTATTATTTATTCTTAGTATCGCTTCTTTTACCGCATCGGTAGATAATTCGGCAGGATGATTAAAATGTGCCATGATGGCCAGGTTCTTGCCGCTTTGTACTATTTTTTCAAAAGTTTTCAAAGTGTCTTCGGCATCATCATCCGAAATAAATTTATACGGCCAATATCCGAGAGCTTTTGTACCAATACGTATGGTTTGTAAATTCGGAATATCCGCTTCTAAAATGGCATCGATATATGAAGCAAAGATTTTATTCTTCATGATCATCGGGTCGCCGCCGGTGAATAATAAATCGGTAACCTCCGTATGTTCCTGAATGTATTTAATCAAAAGCTCTGTTTCTTTCATAGCGAATTTCCATTCATCCATACCAACAAATTGCGGCCAGCGAAAACAAAAACTACAATAGGCATGACAGGTTTGCCCCTGGCTGGGAAAAAACAAAACCGTTTCCCTGTATTTATGTTGCATCCCTGTCAATTTATGCCCTTCAATCATGGGCACATTATGTTCGAGCTGACCGGCAGGATGCGGATTTAATTCGGCCCTGATTTCATTGGCTACTTTTTTCAATTCATCTCTCGATGCATTATTATCTAAAGCCGCTTCCATTTTTATATAATGTTCCGGCGTTAGCATTTCCCTTCTTGGAAAAGTTAAAGTGAAAATGGGATCATCGGGTACATTATCCCAATTAATTAATTCATCAACCACATAATTATTAGATTTGAATGGCAACACATGACCGACAACTTCTATATCTTTAATTTGTTCTTCTGTGAGCCTGGAAATTTGTGGAATCTTTTTAAAATTATGCAGGGCAAAAGACCTATAGACAGATTTATTTTCGGTGGATGTTACATTCATATAAAAAACTTTAAGGGTTGAAAAATATACAGCAAGTGACTGTATAAACTGATCGTTGCCGTGAATCGAATTTTACCCGATGGGTAAGTACAAATATAACGAATTGCGTAGGAATAAAAAACAGGAATTTGTATTTATGTATTGAGAATCAATTCATTTTCCGCAATGAAGATTCTTTTTCAACATATTTTTTCAGCAAAACAAATTGATTTTTTGCTCTTTGTAAATTCTGTTCCGCATAATCTATTTGGTAATAGCTGTCATTTTGTAAATAATCTGTCAGGAAACGAATGGCTTGCATATAAATCATAAACTCACCTGCATAAAAAAAATGATTCTTCTCTTCAGTTGTCAATTCATTTTTCATAGCAGCAAAATAACCCTGTACAATAGCCTTGTAAAAAGCATCCCGGATTTCTATTTTTGAAAAATCATTTTCTTCTTCATTTACCGGCGATAAATAAGTCCGCATCATATCGCCGACATCACTAAAAAAATAACCGGGCATAATGGTGTCTAAATCAATGACACAAATTCCCTGATTGTCTGCATCAAATAATACATTACTGATTTTTGTGTCATGATGCATTGTCCTTTGTTTAAAAGCGGCGTCTTTTTTTATTTGTTCAAACTGTTGTACAATAAAATGAAATGTTTGCACATCGGCAATCGATTCAGTTGCTTCTTTTATTCTTTTCTCATTCCCGATTTTTAGTGCATTGCAAAATTGTTTATATCTTAAAGAAAGGTCATGAAAGGATGGGATGGTTATTTTTAATTGCCGATAATCGAATGCTGAAACGGTGGCGGTGAATTTTGCAAATTGTTGCGATGCTTCGTAAGCCTGTTCCGGCGTTTCTACAGTCTGAATCGTTTTTGAATTACTCACATAATTGAATAACCGAAAATATCCAATTCCTTTTTCATACATCATCGTGTTGCCATTTAAAGCTGGCAATGGGTTCACAAAAAAATAATCGGGATGATAGTTGGTGATATACTCTCCGATTTGAGAAGTATTGAAATCAATATCGAAAGAATTGGCAAATATTGTATCATTTATTTTTTGCAGCACAAAACATTCCTCGCCGGCAATAACTTTCCAGGTGGTGTTGATTAATCCATTTCCCAATGGCTCAATGAGGAATTTATTTTTTTCAAACCCGTATAACGCAAGAATGGCTTCCGGTTTATTTTTCATAAATATAATCCATTAAAAGTCATCATTCAATGCGAAAACAGGTTTTTTGTACATCCATTGTCCGCCGGTAAAATCGGGAAATGCTACAGTTTCATTACCCATTTCAATTGATTTTTCACTTAATGGAATGATGGCACTCCAGACTGCTGCATCGTACACATCCAACGGTGTTGGTAATTTTCTTTTTGCGGCTTCTACAAAAGCATGGACTACAAAAAAGTCCATACCGCCATGACCGGCGCCTTGTGCATCTTCACCATATTTTTGCCAGAGTGGATGGTCATGTTCGGTCAGCCATTTTCCCGCTTCTTCCCACTGGTGTTTTTTGGCAGATTTTCCTTCAATGTACATGCCGTTATTGACGTCCATCCAAATTCCATTGGTACCTTGTACACGAAATCCAAGTGAGTATGGCCTGGGCAAACAAGTATCATGTTGCAATAAAATAGTTTCGCCATTGGCACAATTGATAGAAGTGGTAATGACATCGCCCAGTTTGAATGTAACGTCGGCATTTTTACTTTCAGGCCCGCAGGTTTTTACAATGTAATCATGTAAGCCTCTTGCTTTGCTGGCAAAAGAACAAAGATTTGTAAAGCGATTGCCCCTGTTGATATTGATGTAATTGGCTATGGGGCCAATGCCATGTGTCGGGTATAGGTCACCGTTACGATGTACAGAATGGAATGTACGCCAATGAGCTTCTGAAAAAGCTTTTTCGCCAAACTCACAACCGCCACCATACGCTTGTTCGCCGTTATTGAATTTTACTTCACGCAAGTCGTGTTGATAACCTCCTTGCAGATGAATTAATTCACCGAATAAACCTTTACGCACCATATTCAAGACGGCCATTACATCTCGCCGGTAGCAAACATTCTCCAGCATCATAACCTGGGCTTTATATTTTTCAGCGGCTTTTACTACATCCCAATGATCTTGTAAGGTGATACCGAGCACCACTTCGCTTCCCACATATTTGATACCGGATTCTAAAGCACCTATAATCATGGGATGATGCCATTCCCATGGCGTGGCAATGATGATGGCATCCAATTTTTCTTTTTCTACCATTTTCTTCCATTCGTATTCATCGCCTTTATACACAACCGGCATTTTTTTACCGGACTTGTCAATAATTTTTTTGGCCATGCCCAGCATCCGGTCGCTGATATCGCAAATGGAAACCAAGTCCACATCATCTCTTTGCAATAACAGGCTCAAATGATTTTGTCCTCTCAACCCGGTACCGATAATCGCTATTTTAAGTTTTTCATTTGTTGTATCATTACCTGCAAATAATTCAGATGAAGAACTCATAGAAATTGCCGCTGCTGTTAAGCCCGTTGTTTTGATAAAATCTTTTCTTTTCATGATGTACTATTTTTTTTATTTCCCGATGCAAAATTTACTGAAAATATAATCTAACTGATCGTCGTTGGTAATTTCTCCTGTGATTTCACCAAGGTATTGCAGGCATCGCCGAATGTCAAGTGCCAATAAATCGCCAGGAATTTTTTCATCCAGTCCGGCTGT
>JAGQWM010000075.1 GCA_020437365.1 Chitinophagaceae bacterium
AGCGATTTCCATATAGAAAAAGTAGCCCGTTTTTCAGCAAAGAAAAAAGAAAAATTAATGCAGGATGCAGGCATCATTCGTAACCGGCTGAAAATAGAAGCGGCCGTTTATAATGCTCAATCAATACTTCGTCTGCAGCAAGCATTCGGTTCTTTCAAAAACTGGTTGGATGTGCATCATCCATTGACAAAAGAAGCCTGGGTGAAACTTTTCAAGAAGGAATTTAAATTCACCGGGGGCGAAATTGTCAATGAATTTTTAATGAGTACAGGCTATTTACCCGGTGCACATGATAAAAGCTGTAGTATTTATAAAAAAATAGTAAAACTGCAACCGAAGTGGCTTCAAAAACAGCGCAATGTTTAATTAGGATTTACTTCCGGCAGGCGGTAATGAAGGCCATCCAGGACAAATAATTCATGAATATCGAAAGTCCAAGAATGTGCCAATGGTGATTTCTCGATTATTTTTATCACCTCTTTTTTATTTTTTGCATTTAGGGTAATCCAGGCATGTTGGCTTTCCATGCTGACGGCATAATGCTCAATGATTCCTTTATTGATTAGAAAATTGATATACGACCGATGTAAAGGAACTATATCCATAAAATCGTCGGGCATTAGAAACGATATTGTCACCTGGAATTTTTGCATCTATATAAAAGACAGTTTGGCACAGCGAATGTTGCATTGATATTTAAAAATAAAACCTGTATTTTTATTTTTTTGAAAAATAATTATTTTTGAAAAAATAGGAACGTTAGCTCTCCCGACAGTTGTCGGGATGGGTTAAGCAAAATATATATTGAAAATTTGAAGAAGTATCCTGAAGTATCACAAAAACTCATCAGGAAATATGATTTAAAAGAAAGTTGTAATTAATAATTTGGAACGTTAGCTCAGCTGGTTTAGAGCATTACTTTGACAGAGTAGGGGTCACTGGTTCGAATCCAGTACGTTCCACCATGAAAACTGCTGGCAGTTTCCTACTTCTTTTATTTCATTAAGGCTGCTTTTATTCCTGTTGATGTCTTGCTAAGAAGAAATTGTCTTAGTAAGTGTTTGTTTTAAATTTACATCCTCCACTCCACTATTTCATTCACCCATTCTTGTCGGACAGGTGTTGAAACCCGGATATAATTATCCGTATAACCTTCCAACATTTGTGTGCTGTTTTCATTAGGATGGTTGCCAACTCCTTCAAATAAAACATTTCTTTTTTGACCCACAAACTGTGAAGTGAAATATTGCATTTTCATATAAGACAAATTGCGAAGTATTTTATTGCGTTGATGACGAATGTTTTTGGCAATGACCGGTTGAATATCCAAGGCTTTTGTATGGTCTCTTTCCGAATAGGTAAAAACGTGTAGGTAAGAAATATCTAATGCATGTAAAAAATCAAATGTTTCCTGGAAATCTTCATTTGTTTCGCCCGGAAAACCAACAATAACATCCACACCAATACAACAATGCGGCATCAGGTTTTTGATTTGTTGTACTTTCTCAACATACAATTCTTTTTTGTAGCGGCGGCGCATTAAGCCCAGGATTTTATTACTGCCACTTTGCAAGGGAATGTGAAAATGCGGCATAAATTTTTTACTCCCAGCTACAAATTCAATAATCTCGTTTGTCAGCAAATTGGGTTCAATCGATGAAATCCGGTATCGTTGAATGCCTTCTACATGATCCAAACGCTTGATTAATGCATAGAAATCTTCTTTCTTTTCTGCAGCATCAGCTTTTCCGAAATCGCCAAGGTTGACACCTGTCAATACAATTTCTTTTACACCTTGTGCAGCCAATTGCTCGGCATTTTTTATAACGTTGTCAATGCTATCGCTCCGGCTTTTGCCTCTTGCCATGGGGATAGTACAGAATGAACAGTTATAATCGCAGCCATCCTGCACTTTTAAAAAAGTTCTTGTGCGGTCGTTGGCCGACCATGAACTATGAAAAGTATCGACATCTTCAATATCGCAACTACAAATTTTGGCGGCATCACCTTTGGTCAATTCATTAATATGACGGGCAATATTAAATTTTTCAGCAGCACCGAGTACCAAATCCACACCGGGAATTTCAGCTATTTCTACCGGTTTCAATTGGGCATAACAGCCGGTTATAACCACAAAACTTTCAGGTGCTTTTCTTTGAATTCTACGCACCAATTGCCGGCATTCTTTATCGGCATTGTCAGTTACTGAACAAGTGTTGATAACATATACATCGGCCAGGTCGGTAAATGTTTTTTTTTCGTAGCCTTCTTTTTCCATGATGCGGGAAATAGAAGAGGTTTCCGAGTAATTAAGTTTACAACCTAAAGTATGAAATGCTATCGTTTTGGGTTCGGCCATTGCGCCTGCAAAGATACGCAAATAGGAGATTTTATTTTTCAGCACATTCGGGTTATATTTTCCCGAATTACATTTAATTTGTAATAAATCGAATCGATTGAACAAAAAATGGTATCCATATATCTTGTTGGGCGGCTTGCTCTTATTGATTGTACTGATAAAAATCATCAAGAAAGAACCTATTTTGGTGCCGGCCAAAAAAACGACTACAACAAGAAGTACAAAAACCGACCGGAGCCGTGGATTCGACCGACGGGTTTCTTATCTCCAATACAGTGCACATGCCAAATGCCGGATGAAATGCAGGAAAATAACACAAGCCGAAGTGAAAGAAATTATGCAGGACGGCAAAATAAATTATTACAAAAGTGATTTGCAAAATGCAAGGTGTCCGAGATATGCAGTAGAAGGCATAACTGACGATGGGCAACGAGTCAGAATTATTTATGCTCAATGCAGTGAATCGACAACAGTAGTAACGGTGATTGATTTGGAGCATGAATACGATTGTCAATGCCCCGGCGATGATGAAAAATATAAAAATAAGCGATAATGAAATTATTGCTCAAGCCATTGCAATGGTGCTATTGTATCTATGCACTCATAACATTTATTGCTATCATGTTGTTGATTTTTCCATTTGCTATACTGGCCGGCTTTTGGGGAAGAATAAAAGGCGGAAATATGATTTTGCGTTTGTGTATGTTCTGGGCCGATTGTTGGTTTTTTTTAATCGCTATTCAGTTTCAAAAAATATTTGCATCGCCACACGATAAAAGAAAGTCTTACATTTTTGTTACCAATCATATTTCTTATCTCGATGCAACGATGATTCCAAAAGCTTTTCGCCAACCCCTGCGGCCATTGGGCAAAGTGGAAATGAGTAAAGTGCCTGTATTTGGATTTATATACCGCAAAGCTATTGTAACCGTGAACCGCAACAGCCCCAAAGACCGGACAAAAAGTTTACTGCTTTTACGTTCGATTTTGCGCAAAGGAATTTCAGTTTTGGTTTTTCCCGAAGGGACTTTTAATATGACGACAAAACCCCTGAAATCATTTTATGATGGGGCTTTTCGCTTGGCCATTGAAACACAAACGCCTGTTAAACCCGTATTATTTTTAGATGCTTACAGGAGAATGTCGTACAAATCCTTATTTTCATTGACACCCGGAATTAGTAGAATACTTTATCTCGATGAAATTTCTGTAGATGGCTATTCGATGAAAGAAATAAAGGCTTTGAAAGAGAAAGTATATGAAAAGATGGAAGCGAAATTAATTGAATACAATGCCGGTTGGCGAAAAGAATAATTTTTCATCGTTGTTAAAATTTAAAATAAAAACTTGTACGCCGAAATTATCATACCTGCCGCTTTGCCAAAAAATTATACCTGGTCGGTGCCGGAACAGTTCCGGGAAGCTGTGAAACCCGGTTGCCGTGTGGAAGTCAACCTGGGAAAAAGAAAAAGGTATGCCGGAATCATTAAAACCATTGGTGAGAAAAAACCAGCGTCTTTTGAAACCAAAGATATTTTAAATGTGTTGGATGTTGAACCGGTAATTTTTCCGGAGCAATTGAAACTATGGGAATGGATGGCGTCTTATTATATGTGTTCCGAAGGGGAAGTGATGGCGGCTGCCCTGCCGGCACATTTTAAATTATCGAGTGAAACAGTATTGGTATTTAATGAAGAATATGGCGACAATTTTTCTTCACTTGAACATGATGAATTCATTGTAGCCGAGGCATTACTAATCAAAAAAGAATTGAAACTTACCGAAGTGCAGGAAATCCTGGATTCGTCGAATGTATATCCTGTCATCAATCAATTGATACAACAGAAGCTGTGTTTTGTTTGGGAATCCTTGAAACAAACTTATAAACCTAAAAAAGAAATGTATGTTTTATTGAATCCTGCATTCAATGACGAAAAAAAACTTGAAGACTTATTGAACAACTGGTCAAGAGCTCCCAAGCAAATGGAATTATTATTGAGTTACCTGCATTTTCAAAAAACAGAAGGTGAAGTGGTGAAATCAAAATTATTGAAAAAATCAGGGGCCAGCGATGCTCAACTTAAAGGCTTGATAGAAAAAAACATTTTACAAGTTGAAAAAAGAAATGTGGACCGGATTTTGTATCTCCCCAAAAATGTTGACATTGATTTTACTTTAACTACACAACAACAGGAAGCACTAAAAAAAATACTGCAGCAACTTGAGGAGAAGCCGGTTTGTCTTTTACATGGCATTACTTCCAGTGGGAAAACGAATATTTACATTGAACTGATTGCCACCTTTATTAAAGCAGGTAAACAAGTTTTATTTATGTTGCCCGAAATAGCCCTGACCGCACAAATCATTCGTCGCTTGCAAAAACATTTTGGTGGTTACATTGGTATTTATCATTCCAAATTTTCGCAAAACGAAAGAGTTGAAATCTGGGAGAAAGTAAAAACAGGCCAACTCAGTGTTATATTAGGTGCCAGGTCTTCTTTATTTCTTCCGTATCAAAATCTCGGATTAATCATTTGTGATGAAGAACATGATACTTCATATAAACAATTTGAACCGGCGCCTCGGTATAGCGGCCGGGATGCAGCTATTTACTACGCAGGCTTGTTCAATGCCCGGGTTTTATTGGGAAGTGGTACACCTTCCATCGAAAGTTATTTTAATGCTACACAAGGTAAATATGGTTTTGTAGAATTGAAACAACGCTTTGGTGATATGCGGTTGCCGCCGATTGAAATTATTGATACGGGAAAAATAGTTCAAAAAGATAAACAATGCATTATGTTGTCGCCTCCATTAATTGATGAAATTCAATCTGTCATCAACAAAGGCAAGCAGGTAATTCTTTTTCAAAACCGGCGAGGTTATACACCTTACCAGGTTTGCAATGTTTGTGGTTGGATTCCGAAGTGTAAATTTTGCGATGTATCGTTGACCTTTCATAAATTTAATAACAAATTACTTTGTCATTATTGCGGCACCATTTATTCTCCGGTGCACAGCTGTGCCGCTTGTGGCAGCGATCAATTTGTACAAAGAAATTTTGGTACAGAGAAAATTGAAGAACAATTACAAGAAGTTTTTCCCGATGCGCACATCGCCAGAATGGATATGGACACGGTTAGAGGCAAAAATGCACATGATGTGTTGATACAAAGATTTGAACAACATAAAATTGATATACTTGTTGGAACGCAAATGGTCGTCAAAGGCCTCGATTTTGACCATGTGGATTTAGTTGGCATTCTCGATGCAGATGCATTAATGCAGTTCGCCGATTTCAGGGTCAATGAAAGAGCCTTTCAATTGATGGAGCAGGTGAGCGGCCGTGCAGGCCGAAAAAATGAAAAAGGGAAAGTGGTTATACAAACTTTACAACCGGAACATCCGCTGTTGCAAATGGTGCAGCAACATGATTACCAACAAATGTTTACAGCTGAATTAGCCAATAGAAATGAATTTGGCTATCCACCTTTGACTAAATTGATAAAACTTACTTTTCGACATAGGCAAAAACCCATTGTAGTACAAGCTGCTATGGTATATGCAGAAGCCTTAAAGAAAAAATATGGAAAAAATATTGTAGGCCCGGCAGAACCGGTTATTGGAAGGGTAAGAAATTTATATTTGATGGAATTGTTGGTAAAAATGCCAAGAGATAATAAAGTGATTACACGATGTAAAAAAGATTTACAAGAACAAATTGCCCTATTACATCAACAAAAAAACTTCAGGAGTGTTATGGTCATTGCTGATGTAGATCCTATTTAAGCAACAATAAAATTCTTATAAAACGTCCTGCAAGTTTTCATTCCGTTCAAAAACAGTTTTAGCATAAGGGCAAAGAGGAATAATATGGTGTTTATTTTTTCGGGCAAAATCCACTGCTTCCAAAACCAATTTTTTTCCATAGCCTTTTCCTCCGAACCGGCTGTCAACTTCAGTATGTTCAATGATAAATTTATTGGTGCCGGCCCAAGTGAAAATAATTTCACCTGCTTGTTGCTCATCTTCGAATAAGACAAACCTTCCTTTTTTACCATTGTCTTCTAAAACTATTTTTGTCATGTCAATTTTTTTATTTGTAAAGCTCCTGAAGGGCATTTAGCTACCTGCTGTATGAGTTCTTCAGTGCTTGCGTTGTCAATTTTAATCCAGGGTTTTTCTTTTGGATTATATACTTTCGGTAAGGTACGAACGCAAATGCCTGAGTGTTGGCAGATTTCCGGTTTCCAGATAATGGCTATTTCACCATTCGTATATTCTTTTTCATTCATGATGTTGTTTTTATGTTTTTTTCAATTCTTTTATCTGGTATTATCCATAAAATGGCTACAGAAAGATATAACGCAATACTTAAGTAGGGCTCAAAAAATGAAGCGATAATACCGACAATATACATTACAATAGAAGTCAACAATTTCCAGTCGTGCTGATAAATCTTTGCTAAGCGGGAATCTTTTCCTTCATTATTGATAACGGCATGAACCAAAAGTTTAAATGCAATAGCAGCCATTAAAAGCACAACACCGTAGAGTAATGTAGGGTTTGCAACAAAATGATTTTCGCCCATCCAACCCGTAACAAAAGGAAATAATGATAACCAAAAAAGCAAATTCAAATTGGCCCAAAGTATTGTACCATTTACATTATTGACTACTTGCAATAAATGGTGATGATTATTCCAGTAAATGCCTATATAAATAAAACTCAAAATATAGGATAAAAAAACCGGTAATATTTTTTGTAGTACATCAAAACTGGTTCCTTCAGGGATTTTCATTTCCAAAACCATAATGGTAATGATGATTGCCAATACACCATCGCTAAATGCTTCCAGTCTGTTCGTCTTCATTTTTTAGTCTTCAAGGTAACCAAATTTTCCATTATTATAATCATCAAAAGCTTCAACAAGTTCCTGCCTGGTGTTCATGACAAATGGGCCATGTGCGGCAATGGGTTCACGTAAAGGTTCGCCACTCAACACAAGAACGACGGCATCTGTAGTCGCTTGAATAGAAAAATCTTCTCCATCATTTGCCATCAAAGCCAGGTTGTCCGTTGGTAAATTGTCTGTTTCGTTAATTACCACAGTTCCTTCTACCGCCAGTAATACAGTATTGAAATGTGCCGGAAAATGAAAATTGGCCCGGCCATCTTTTTTTAATTTAACATTCAGCATGTGTATCGGAGAAAAAGTGGTTGCCTTTCCTTTTGTGCCATTATATTCACCGGCAATTACTTCTACTGTTCCGGCATTTTCTGGTAATGTAACCCGGTTGATTGTGGCATTTTTAATTGCCTGGTATTTCGGTGTTGACATTTTATCTTTTTTGGGCAGGTTGACCCACAGTTGTACCATTTGAAAATCGCCACCTTTCATGCTCCATTCTTCTTCATGGTATTCTTTATGCAAAACACCACTGGCGGCAGTCATCCATTGTATATCGCCTTCTTCAATGACGCCACCACCGCCACTACTGTCATGATGCGCTACTTTTCCTTTGTAAGCAATCGTTACAGTTTCAAATCCACGATGCGGATGTACACCCACGCCTTTGGGTTTTTTAGATGCCGGAAAATGATATTTGGAATTATAATCCAACATAATAAAGGGGTCCATTCTTTGCATATCCATTCTGAATCCGCTCGGAATAAAATTATGCACCCTGAAACCATCACCTACAAAATGAGGTTCAGGTGGATTGGCTACTAATTCAACTGATCTTTTTTTCATAATCTTTACATTTTGAGGTACAAATTTAAATTGAACAATGCAGAGAAAGATTGATGTATGTTAAGAACTCATTTCTTGAAATTCTTCCTGGCCAGATCTTTTCGAACCCTGCTCAGGCTTTCCGGGGCTATACCGAGGTAAGATGCCACCATTGTTTGAGGAACCCGTAGTAAAATATCCGGATACATAGTGACGAATTGTAAATATCTTTCTTCAGCAGAAGCACTGAGCAACAAATCAATTCTTTTCAATAAATGCCGAATATGATTGTGCAATAATTTTGTATTAAAAGTATTGTAATTGGATATCTTTTTACTGATCAATTGATTAAAATCTTCGTCGAGTAAAACAATCTGGCTGTTTTCATAGGCCTGAATAAAATACCTGGCCGGTTCATTAAAATATACACTTTCCCTGTCGGTGATAAACCATCCTTCCGGTGCAAATGAAATGATATGTTCTTTCCCTTTTTCATCGATGGAGTATTGCCGTAATAAACCTTGCTCAACAAAAAAGCCATGCCGACAATATTCTCCTTGCCTGACAAGAAAACTGTCTTTTTTTATTTGTTGCACAGTACAGTGTTCCACGATTTCCAGAACATCATTTTCGACAACGTGTAAATTAGTAGCTAAATATTGCCGCAGGTTAATTTTATCCATCTAAAAAGGTTTTATATCAGTTGGGTTTAAAATTACGACCAAATTTATGGGCTCTCATTAAAATTTAGGAAGTTTGCGGTATGCAATGGCAAAAAAATATTTCTTTACTGCCTTACAATAGTTTTAAGATTGATGTAATGGCACATTATTTTGCAACATTTGAAGATGATGATGAGTTGTTGTCGCTGATAACAAATGCAAAAACCATGGACAACACTTTGTACAATAAGTTATTCGTGTTAGGCGGCGGTAGCAATATTTTATTGACCGGACATGTTGATGGATTTGTTCTCAGGAATCAGATAAAAGGGTTTTCGATTATACATGAAGACAATGAATATGTATATGTAAAAGTAGGCGCCGGCGAAAACTGGCATAGTTTTGTGCAATATTGTATAGAAAGAAATTGGGGTGGTGTAGAAAATCTATCGTTGATTCCCGGTCATGTCGGAGCAGCTCCTATCCAGAATATTGGAGCTTATGGTGTCGAGTTAAAAGAAGTATTTTATTCGCTGGAAGCGATGAACCTGGCGGATAAAAAAGTACGACATTTCACCAGAAACGATTGTGCCTTTGGTTATCGGGATAGCATTTTCAAAAGAAAATACAAAGGTCAATTTGTGATTTTAACAGTTACCTTCCAACTGCGAAAACATCCGCATATCAATACTTCTTATGGTGCTATTGAACAAGAGTTGGATAAAATGAATATTCAACAACCTACCATACAAGATGTATCCAATGCGGTTATTCGAATCCGTTCTGCTAAATTGCCCGACCCGAAAGTGATAGGCAATGCCGGAAGCTTTTTTAAGAACCCGGAAATTGAGGAAGAAAGGTTTCTGCAATTGAAAAAAGAATTTCCCGACATTATCGGTTATCCATTACCGAATGGAAAAGTAAAACTGGCTGCCGGATGGCTCATCGAACAAACCGGGCCTGCCGAAGGAAAATCCTGGAAAGGTTATCGCCTGGGCGATGCGGGCTGTCATGCGCAGCAAGCATTGGTACTGGTAAATTACGGCAATGCTTCGGGTGAAGCGATATTTTCTTTGAGTGAAACCATCGCACAATCAGTTGACAATAAATTTTCCATCCAATTGGAACGGGAAGTTAACATTATTTAATTTTCATCATCAAAATCTTCTTCAAAATCAGCACTGTCAAAATTCATGATACTGCCCATCAGGTCTTTAAATTCTATTTTATTATCAAAAATATTTTTACTGATTAAGGAGTATGCGGCAAGTCCATGCAAAACAAATTCCATCAACAATGCCGTTTGTTCCGCATTGGCTTTGTTGAAATATTTTT
>JAGQWM010000076.1 GCA_020437365.1 Chitinophagaceae bacterium
AGTTTTCCGTAAGCCATTTTTTGTGCAATATTTAAAAGCATCATACCTAATAATAATACGATAGCCGCACCCAATAATAGTAAATTGATTTTGGGAACCAATACATAATATAAATCTGCAATTCCCTGAATCATTAAGAACAACTCATTTAATAGAATGCCAATAGTAAAAACGATAAGAGCCAATTGGCTACTTTTCGTTAAGGTTACAAAACGAAATGCAAAAACATAAGACAGTAAAAACAAGGTGATAACGCCGAGCAAAACCAAATGTAAATAACCAATGACAATTGGCCGGAATCCAAAAGCTAAAATGCTCAGGGAAGGAATTACCGAACCGGTTTGCAATAAAAGTTTTATGGTAAGAGCAATTGCCGAAAGCAAAAAAAGCCTTTGCGTTAAAAGAGGGATTTGGTTTTTAATAACGGGCAGTAGCTTTTTTGTGGTTTTAACCAACAATAACCAACCTGTCAATTGTAAACCAACTGCTACAACTACCAATATATAGAACCAATTGGGTACCGATAACCATAAGGCCGATAAGAGATAAGCCGGAATACAGGCAAAAGCAAATAATAGAAAAACAATATTCAAATTCCTGTTATTGGCTCCCCATAAATGCAAACGGTGGGCCAGTAAACCCATACATGCAAAAAAGAACCAGCCGTTATACTGAAAATGAAGGAAAAAATATATGGAAGCGAGGTAATTATCCGGGTGAATGGATCTCGTCGTTATCATATAAGCCAGCGAATAAGCTCCCAGGGATGAAATGACATTGAATAGCAACGCCGCTTTAAACCAATAAACACTACTGTTTTTCTGCGGCAATTTGTTCAGGTCTATCCAAAACTTAATGACAAACCAGTAAGAAGCAAATATGGAAAGGGTAGAAAAGATGATGGATAGCATTTTATATCCAATGAATGGAAAAGTCAGTAACATGCCATAAGCAGTGAGCAAGTTGGCATACAACACCGGTTTATATTTCTGAAAAGCATTGGAATGCCCTTTTGTATGTAAATAATTCACCAGCAGGGCCATCAAAAGTTGGGTAACCCAACCGGCAAAAGCGAAATGGGAATGACTTTGTAATAAATTTTTCTGGTTAATAAAAGGCAGCGAATAGGCAATTTTATATCGCATGATAACACCAAGAAATGCGACAATCATCAAATTGAGAAAAGCGATTCGTATCCAGTATCTTAAGTCCTTGTTGGGAGCTTCCATATTGCAAATAAAATGATTTTTGTTAGGATAGGAAATATTTTGGCATGACAAATATCAATACTTCATTTCATAAAATATGATACTTGTCAAGCTGCTATATTTTAAGAATATATTGCTTTATTTTTGAATTATTAAATCAAACAATTATGAAAAAGATTCTTGCTATTTGTGTTCTTGCATTCGTCATCGCTTCTTGCGGCAGTAAAAACGACAAAGAAAAAACTGAAACGAATGCACCTGACACTACTACTACAGCGACAACAGAAACCACTGAAACTGGTAATCCTTCTTATGACCCCAAAAGAGGCGAAGGTAAATTTACCAATGTGGAATTAAGTCAAAAACTGGATGCAGCAAAAGCTGAAGCCGGAGACAAAGTGTACTCTGTAAAATGTAGTTCTTGTCATAAACTGACTGATGAAAAATTAGTAGGCCCGGGTTGGAAAGATGTTACCAAAAGACATTCACCGGAATGGATAATGAATTTCGTTACCAATCCTGATGAAATGTTAGACAAAGACCCAAAGGCACAAGCCATGCTGGAGATTTGTTTGGTTCGTATGCCCAACCAAAACTTAACTGATGATGATGCCAGGAACGTGTATGAATTCATGCGTAAAAATGATGGAGTAAAATAAGTTGTTGGATTTATTTTTAAATCTTTCAATCAATGACTATTAAAATAAACCATAAAATTGCTGTCTTATTATTATCATTGTTTCTTTTTGATTCGCCATCACTTTTGGCACAAACTAAAAATGAAGAACTCAAATTAAACATCCAAATAAGGCCAAGAGCCGAATTTCGAAATGGTTTATTTACACCAGCATTAGAAGGTCAAAAACCGGCAGCATTTATAGCACAACGTAGCCGGCTTCGGCTTGTGTATGACAAAAATAAAAAGTTGATAATCGGAATCAGTCCCCAGGTGGTTACCACTTGGGGCAATGATCCGCAGGTGCAAACCAAAGCCAATGACGTATCACTTTACGAGGCTTGGGCACAATTTTATTTTAACCCGCAATGGAATATCAAATTGGGGCGACAGGTTTTGTCCTATGATGATCAAAGAATACTCGGTGCCTTAGATTGGAATAATGCCGGAAGAAAACATGATGCCGTTTTAATGGAATACGAGAAAAATAAAGTAAAAGCAAATGCGGCTGTAGCCTGGAATCAAAACGCAGAAAAAATCACCAATACTTTTTTCGACAATTCTTCCAGTCAGCCATATAAAGCCATGCAATTTTTATGGTTGAAATATAATGCAACCGATGCATTTTCATTTTCTATACTTGCATTGAATTTAAATATGCAAAACAGGATGGATTCTTCCATCGCCAATTTGCAAACCATTGGCAGCAACCTGTATTTCAAAAAAGACAAGTTTAATTTGAATGGTTCTTTTTATTACCAGGCAGGAAATAATCCTGTAAAAAATGCTTTGGCCATTAAAACGAGTGCCTGGATGGCGGCTTTCAATGCTGAATATAATTTCAATAAATCATTTGGCCTGGCAGCCGGTAGCGATTACCTGAGTGGAAAAGATATGAATGACTTTTCTTCCAAAATCACTTATTTCAATCCATTGTATGGCACGCATCATAAATTTTATGGCTTCATGGATTATTTCTATGTGGCAAGTCCTCATAACAATGTAGGCCTTTGGGATTCGTATTTACATTTGAAATGGAAACATGCAGAAAAATTGAATGGGCAATTGGCTTTTCATCATTTCGAATCGGCCGCAAAGGTGGTTAATTATTCCGGCGGCAAAGCTTCATCAGCCTTGGGAAATGAAGTGGATATAAGTATTGCTTACCAGGTGATGGACAATGTAAAACTAATGGGTGGCTATGGGCAAATGTTTACAAACCCTTCCATGAAATATGTAAAAAGTATTGCGCCAAATCAAACCATGAAATCTTTTCAAAACTGGATTTGGCTATCCGTCAATATTAATCCTGAAGTACTGGTTTATAAGTCAAAATAATTTTTATACCCATTAATTAAAAAAACAATTAAAATAAAAACAAAATGAAACAAAGAAGTATGCAAAAACTAAAACAAAAAGGAATTTTTCCTGTACAACTTTTTTTTATGTTGATCATGCTGCTAAGCTTTGCAGCCTGTAAAAACCAATCTTCAACATCTGTAGTCGATAAAACTTTCAGTGGCGATGGCGATGGTTTGGAAAGAGTAAAGCAGGAAATGGTGGCACCACCCAATCTGCCAAAATTTGACCAGGTAGCCAAAGGCGAACCCAAAATTGTGGAAGTGACTTTGACTGCCATTGAAAAGAAAATAGAAGTGGCTCCCGGCGATTCTATGTGGGCATTTACATTCAACGGCTCTGTGCCGGGCCCGATGATTGTCGTACACCAAAATGATTTTGTAGAATTGACATTGAAAAACCCTGCTACCAATACGCAAATGCATAATATCGATTTTCATGCGTCAACTGGCGCCATGGGTGGTGGCGATCTTACTTTTGTAAATCCGGGTGAGGAAGTTAAAATGAGATTCAGATGTACTCGTCCGGGTGTATTTGTGTACCACTGTGCTCCCGGTGGCAAAATGGTTCCGATTCACGTAACAGCAGGTATGAATGGAGCCATCATGGTATTGCCAAGAGAAGGTTTGAAAGATGAAAATGGCAAATTGGTTACATTTGACAAAGCCTATTACATGGCCGAGCAGGATTTCTATTTACCAAAAGATAAAAATGGTAAAGTGAAAAATATTAGCACTCCGCAAGAAGCCGTCCAGGAGTCAGAGGATGCTATTAAATCATTAATGCCGACATATATTGTATTCAACGGCAAACAAGGCGCATTGCTTGGTAAAAATGCCATGACTGCCAAAGTGGGAGAAAAAGTTTTACTCATCACAGCACAAGCCAACCGTGATACTCGTATGCATCTTATCGGCGGCCATGCTGATCTTTATTGGCCCGGTGGAAAATTTAATAATAAACCCTATACCGATTTTGAAACTTGGGCTATTCCCGGTGGTTCTGCCGCTGCGGCTTTGTATAAATTCAGAGAGCCCGGCACCTATGCTTTCTTAAATCATAATTTGATTGAAGCATTTGAATATGGTGCTGTCGCACAAATAAAAGTAGAAGGAAAATGGGATAGTACTTACATGAAGCAAATAGCAAAACCTTCACCCATTAAATAGGTTAGTTTTTACAAGTCCACTTGCCTGGTTTTGTACGTTGTAAAAAACGTTTACAAAACCGGGCATTTTTTTGCCTTAAACTTTAGCGGGAACAGAATGAACAGCGTCACTGATTTCTTTAATGAGTGATGCGTCTTTTTCAATCGCATTGCCAACAACAATTATATCGGCACCGGCTTTGCAATTGAGATAAGCTTTTTCGGGTTGCACAATTCCTCCGCCAACAATAATTGGCAACGATACCGATTGAGCAACAGCCTGGATCATTTCTTCCGGAATAGGAACTTTCGCACCGCTGCCGGCATCCATATAAATTATTTTCATACCCAACATTTCACCGGCCATGGCAGTGCATAAAGCGATGTCGGATTTATCGGCAGGAATAGGTGCTGCATTACTGATATAAGAAACCGTAGTAGGCGCCCCACCGTCAATAACCATATAACCGGTAGCCATAATTTCTAAACCGCTTTGTTTAACCTTCGGTGCAGAAGCTACGTGTTGACCGATTAATAAATCGGCATTGCGTCCGGAAATTAAAGAGAGGTACAATAAAGCATCGGCATGTTCACTGATTTGCGACGGATTGCCCGGAAACAAAAGCACAGGAATATCGCAACTGCTTTTAAGTTGCATTACATATTTATCCAAATGATTACTCAGGACCAAACTGCCGCCTACAAAAAAATAATCAACCGCAGCTTGTACCGATAAGGAAATAATCCGGTCCAGGCTGGCAGCATTAATCTTATCCGGATCTATAAGTACGGCAAAAGATTTTTTGCCTTTTTGTTTCGTATGGTTTAGTTGCTGGTAAATCATAATCGACTGATGCTGGTATTGCAAAAATGCGGAAAAATGTCGGCATTGCCCACAGATACGCCGAAGCGATTTTAAGTTACACTTACTTACGGTATATACAACCGAAAAAAGAAGGAGGTTTTTTACTTTTTACTTTTTTTACAATTTATTTTTCGTGAAACCCTTTGATGACAAGTGTTTCAGCCTTAACTTTTTTTGAAAGCCTTTGTGGATAAGGGTTTTAGCTTGTTCATCTGTAAAAAACCTTGCCTGTTTTGGCTTTTACTCTACCACTGTTGATGCTGAAATTCAGCTATGTCGAATCGGGCTATTTTCCAAAAAAAATTACACTGATTTTTTGTTTTGGCTGTGAACAAATGCTTCGAGGCATGACTGGCTTGACTTGTCGGATTTCCAAAGCCGCTTTTCCACAGAATGTGAATATTTACCCCTATGAAATGTAATGAAGAAAAAATATTTTCGTCATCACGGTTCGCATTTATCTAACCCGAGAAATTTATTACTAGTTATGACTACCAAAACCAAAGCATCCGCTAAAAGCGGCTTGCAATTTTCACGTCGCTTTACCCGGCAGAACGTGAATGTATTTGACATGTTTGAGTATGATTACCGTACTTCAATTATTCGTAATACGAATGGAGAAGTGGTGTTCGAAATGAACAACGTGGAAGTACCCAAACAATGGAGCCAAATTGCAACCGATATTTTAGCACAAAAATATTTTAGGAAAGCCGGTGTACCGCAAGCCGACGGAAGTTTGGGCCGGGAAACATCTGCCAAACAAGTGGCCCATCGCATGGCCAACTGCTGGAGAGTTTGGGGCGAGAGAAACGGCTATTTTGCATCTGCCAATGACGCACAAATTTTTTATGAAGAATTAGTGTACAGCATACTCAATCAAATGTGTGTACCCAATTCGCCACAATGGTTCAATACAGGTTTGCATGAAAGCTATGGCATAACCGGCAAGCCACAAGGGCATTACTACGTTGATGGCAAAGATGGCCAGTTGAAAAAATCAACCAACGCTTATGAAAGGCCTCAACCGCATGCTTGTTTTATTTTAAGTGTGAATGATGACCTCGTCAATGAAGGAGGCATCATGGATTTGTGGGTGCGTGAAGCCAGGATTTTCAAATACGGTTCGGGTGTGGGCACCAATTATTCCAACCTTCGTGCCGCCGGCGAAAAATTAAGTGGCGGTGGTAGTTCTTCAGGTTTAATGAGCTTTCTGAAAATCGGCGACCGGGCTGCCGGTGCTATCAAATCGGGAGGTACAACCCGCCGTGCGGCTAAAATGGTTTGCCTCGATTTAGACCATCCCGAAATTGTAGAATTCATCAACTGGAAAGTAGAAGAAGAAAAAAAAGTGGCCGCATTGATTGCTGCCGGTTATCCTTCCGGATATGAAGACGAAGCGTACAGAACCGTCAGCGGGCAAAATTCCAATAATTCTATCCGTATCCCGAATTCATTTTTCGAAAGATTGGAAAATGATGAAGATTGGGAACTGAAAGGAAGAATGGATGGCAGGGTCATGAAAAAAATTCCTGCCAAAGAATTGTGGAACCAAATTGCGTATGCGGCTTGGCGTTGTGCCGATCCCGGAACACAATACAATAACACCATTAATGAATGGCATACTTGTCCCGCCGGTGGCGAAATCCGTGCTTCTAATCCTTGCTCAGAATATATGTTCCTCGACAATACGGCTTGTAATCTTGCTTCCTCCAACCTGATGAAGTTTTACGATATCGAAAAAAATAGTTTCGATGTAGAAGGCTACGCTTACAATTGTCGTTTGTGGACAGTAGTATTGGAAATTTCTGTGCTCATGGCACAGTTTCCTTCGCAAGAAGTGGCACAACTCAGCTACGATTACAGAACCCTTGGTTTGGGTTATGCCAATCTGGGTACCATGCTCATGGTAAGTGGTATTCCTTATGATAGCGAAGAAGCCCGTGGCATTGCCGGCGCTATTACAGCCATCATGACCGGAACAGCGTATAAAACATCCGCAGAAATGGCAAAAGCATTGGGTACTTTTTCAAAATATGAAGAAAATAAAGAAGCCATGTTAAGGGTAATGCGGAACCATCGTCTCGCTGCCTATGATGCGGATGAATATGAAAACCTGAGTTTGAAACCACAAGGTATCCAGGCAAAGTATTGTCCCGACTATTTGTTGAAAGCTGCTTGTAAAGTTTGGGATGAAGCAGTGGAATTGGGTGAAAAACACGGATACAGAAATGCACAGGCTACCGTCATTGCACCTACCGGAACGATTGGTTTGGTAATGGATTGCGATACCACTGGCGTAGAACCGGATTTCGCCTTGGTGAAGTTTAAAAAATTATCCGGCGGCGGTTATTTCAGAATTATTAACCGCTCTGTTCCGACTACTTTAAAAAGACTTGGATATAGCGACAAACAAGCCGAAAGCATAATTAAATATGCCATTGGGACAGCATCATTTGCCGGTGCACCATATATCAATCATCAATCATTGAGCGAAAAAGGATTCATTGCCGATGAAATTAAAAAAATAGACAAGACTTCACAAACAGCTTTTGAAATTGGTTTTATTTTCAATAAATATAACTTGGGTGAAGAATGTCTCGAAAGACTTGGATTTACCGAAGAAGAATACAACAATCCGGAGTGGAATATGCTCGAAGCATTAGGATATACTGATGAAGAAATTACTGCAGCCAACCAATATGTATGCGGTACTTTAATGCTCGAAGGTGCTCCCGGGTTAAAAGAAGAACACCTGCCCGTTTTTGACTGTGCCAATCGATGCGGCCTTAATGGAAAACGCTATATTCACGCCGCCGGACACATCCGCATGATGGCCGCCGTACAGCCTTTTATCAGCGGTGCTATTTCCAAAACAATTAATATGCCTTACGAAGCAAAGGTGGAAGAAATAGCCGATGCGTATTACCTGAGTTGGAAATTGGGTTTGAAAGCCAATGCACTCTATCGTGACGGATCTAAATTATCGCAGCCACTCAGTAATAAGAGTGATAAAAAGAAAACCGAAGATAAAGCAACGGCTATAGCAGAAACCGATGAACAATTGGCAGCTACCGGCGAATCCAATATTGTAGATCTTGGTAAACTGACCGTGAATGAACTACTCGATGAAGTGCAAAAAAGAGTACAAGCTTCACCGGATACAAAATTGAAAAGAAAACTGGCAACGATTGTAGAAAGGCGAGCCTTGCCGGCCAAACGCCGCGGCTTTACACAAAAAGCAAAAATAAATGGCCAAGCGATTTTCCTTCGTACCGGCGAATACAGCGATGGTACTTTGGGAGAAATATTTGTGGACATGGCCAAAGAAGGAGCTACCATGCGTAGTATGATGAACTGTTTTGCCATTGCTGTTTCTATTGGCATGCAATACGGTGTGCCGTTAGAAGAGTTTGTCGATAAATTTGCCTTTACAAGATTTGATCCATCCGGTTTTGTAGAACATCCGAATATTAAATCCACTACATCTATTGTAGATTTTATTTTCCGTGTATTGGGCTATGAATATCTCGGCCGCACCGACCTGGTGCATGTATTGGACAAACCGGAAGTCTTAAATACCGGCAATGATGATTGGGATGAAGTGCCTTCCAATCCTTTGGAATATGAAAAAAGCGAATTATCAAGTGTGAGAGTAACGCCTTCTGCCGGTGATGCAGGGCCGCACCCCACAAAAAATCAACGGGCCAAAAACATCAAAACTGACAACAGCCTGGAAGCCATGAATGCCATGAACAAAGTGATGCAGGGCGATGCACCGGCTTGTACCAATTGCGGCCACATAACGATTCGCAGCGGTACTTGCTATAAATGCCTGAACTGTGGTACGCAAGGTGGTTGCAGTTGATTTTAAGCACTGCACATTTATTGTGCAGTCCACAAACATGTTTGGAGTGAAAAACCAAATAAAAGAAGTACCCATTAATTCTACATCCCCCGCAACAGTGGGGGATGTCTTTTTTTACAATTAAGAACCGAAAATTTTCTTCACCAAAATATCCTTTTCGAAAAACACTGCCTGGAAATAAAACTTTGCGATTCTTAGCGTCCTCCTTTCTCTGCGGTGAAAAAAACTACTCTGATTAAATGTTATCGAAAAAAATCTTAGCGCAACTTAACG
>JAGQWM010000077.1 GCA_020437365.1 Chitinophagaceae bacterium
ATCTGTTTGTACAGCCAGTTTTTCAGCAATTGATTTTCTTTTCACCCATTCCACTTTCTTATTTTGCGATAGCATAATCGCAGAAATAGAAACTGAAAAAACAAAAATCCAAAATAAAATTCCGGCAATATTGATTTTTATCTTTTTGAAAAAAACACCTCTTTGATTGAGTAACCAAGTGTATATCAATAACCAAATAAGCACTGGCATAAAAAACAATACATTGGAAGCTTTGGATTGAAGTGATAATAAACCCAATCCGGCAATCGCAACGACAAAATAAATCAGAAAATCACGGCCTCCAAAGAGAGGGAAAATCAACCTGAATAATAATTGAGACAAATAGTAATACGCCAACGAAAGTGTAGCCAGGATAAAAAATCCGGCCACAGTATATTTATTGAGGCTGAAGAAATTGGTGACATCAAATGAAATCTTAGAATCAGCCACAAGGCTTCGAACCAGGGAAGCCAATATAAATGTGGAACAAACGAGAAGGCATAATGCCAAAATACCAATGAGCCATTTTATTTTTTTGGAAAAATGTACCGGGTAAGTTTCCTTATGTTGCCATTTGTACCAGGCATAAAAAATAATCCAGGCAAATAAAATGACATTGATAAATAAATCGCCCAGCGATTTTTGAATCAAATTCGAACCATAAATCAAAGGACTGAAAAATTCAAATTGCCGAAGGTTGAGTAGTAATGGAAAAAAATAAACAAGCAAACGTAAGCCAATCAAAATAACGGCTAATAAACCAATTGCCATACCGGCTCCTTTTTTACCGGCAATTTCTTCAACTAATAATTGAATAAAAATAAGCAAGAACAGCACAGCACAAAACCGAAGTATAATCGTTAAATTATTATTGTAAGGAACCGTGCCGATTTCTTTTTTTGTGAGATAAAATAAAGTGGCACCGGATGAAGTTTTCACTTGAAAATCTGTTGGCTTTTCACTAATCTTTACTCGTTTGCCCGCTTCGTGGCTAAATGCAAACTCTTCCGGTAGATAAGCCGTTTCAATAAAGAATTTCGATTCAATCGGAATCATGGCAAATGCCAGCAGTTTTTTTTGCTTTATCACCAAAGATTTTCGAATGACATAATACCAACCGTTTGAAAGTTTGCGAAAATATTCCCCGTCTTTTACTGCAAGCAATTCATTTGTCGGTGTAATGATTTGTTCATTCCAAAACAACATATTCCTATCGCCAAACTCCGGATTGCTGTACAGGATAAATCCAAAAGACTTGTCGATAAGTTTTGTAAACTCACCATAGGATTCGGTTTTTGCAACCAATTTTGACAGTAAAGCAGTGTCTTTAATAATTGTCCGAAAACTTTTTTCATGTTGATGAATGTATTGTTCTGCTTTCGAAACTTCATGATTGATAGAATTGAAATTGGTATAAACCGTATTAAAAACAAGTGATAAAATATAGCTAAGTATAGCCAGCAAGAGCAATAAGTACTTTCGCTTAGAGATATTTAGGGCAGATAATTTCACTCCGGTGATTGTTGTTTTTTAATCGCATTCCAGATGGCATCCATTTCCTGCAACCCCAGGTTGCGAATATCTTTTCCTTCTGCTAAGGCCATTGCTTCCATTTGTGTAAATCGCTGTATGAATTTTTTATTGGTCAAAGTCAAAGCATTTTCGGCATCTACACGCAAAAACCGTGCATAATTTATGAGCGAAAAAACCAAGTCGCCAAATTCCATTTCTACCGCCCGGTGAAGTGCCTGTTTTTTAACATCATCCTGACAGTCATCCAATTGCCTGACGGCTGTTTTCAATTCTGCAATTTCTTCATCTACCTTATCCCAAACCTGATCTCTTTCGTCCCATTCAAACCCTACTTGCCTGGCTTTTTCCTGCAAACGCATGGCTTTCACAGTGGCCGGCAATGAACGAGGAACACCACTGAGCACTGATTTTTTACCTTCTTTGAGTTTGAGTTTTTCCCAATTTTTTTTCACTTCCTCATCGTTTTCTACATGAATTGGTTCACCGTTATTTTCCTTATTGCCATAAATATGCGGGTGCCGGCTGATAAGTTTTTCGCAAACGCCATGAATCAATTCAGCCAAATCAAATTGTTTTTGTTCTTTCCCAATGCGGGCATAAAAAACAATGTGCAATAAAAGGTCGCCCAGCTCTTCCTTGATTCCTTGCCAATCTTCATCCGTAATGGCATCTGCCAACTCATAGGTTTCTTCTATCGTCAATTGACGGAGTGTGGCAATGGTTTGCTTTTTATCCCAGGGACATTGTTCCCGGAGTTCGTCCATAATTTTAACTAATCGCAAAAAAGCCGTACTGTTTTTATCATTCATTATGCAAAAAAGTTTTTTCCTAAATAATCCGGGCAGAGAATATTACCGACAGCCCTTGAGTATAAAAGTAAGCACAAAATATTAGCCTGTATAATTTTTCATGGGTGAGAAATTCAAGTTAACTTTACCCCTTCAATTCAATCATATCTTTATGAAATACCTTTTTTTAAGCTTGTTTATTTTGATAGCCCAAACGGGTAAATCACAATACTATTACAATGATATTTTAGGTACCGCTGCGCAAAATGATTTAATTAAAACCTATCTGGCAAATCATGTTTCAAAAATAACTGCCATTGGTTACGACCAAAACGGTTTGAAGGATAATAGCTTTCAGGAAATACAGGAAGTTTTAGAAAATGGTACAGTATTAAAAATTACCAGCCTGAATAATAATCAACGAGAAGTGTACTATTATCAATATAAAGATGGCAAACTACAGTCCGTTGTAGATTCATCAAGCAATTTTATCATTACCAGGCAATATACCTACGATGCTGTCGGCAGGATTACAAAAATTGTAAATACAACACAAGACCCGGATAATGAATTCAATCAAACTGAATCACATACCTGGCAATATCTCGATAATGGAATGCCTTCAAAAATGTGGCGTACCATCAATCAAACTGATAGCATGGAAATTCAATTTGTACCAACAGATAATGGACTACCCGGCGATGAAAATACATATCGTCGCGGGATGAAAACCGGAACGATTTATTATTATTACGATGAACAAAACCGACTGACAGATATTGTCAGGAATCATGATAAACTGAAAAAAATGCTACCGGATATGATGTTCGAATATGATGCGGAAAATCATGTCATACAGAAAATCACAACTACACCCAGTACTTTATCGAGCTATCTTATCTGGCGATACATTTATGATGAAAAAGGGCTGAAAACAAAAGATGCTTTATTTAATAAGGATAAAAAACTTACCGGTAAGATTATTTACAATTATAGTTTTAAATAAAATGTAAAAAAAGTCAACATTAACTGCTGACCTTTTTTGTGCCCGAGACCTACCTTCGGCAGGCAGGCTGGATTCTCTCATTTCCTTGTTGTGCCCGAGACCTACCTTCGGCAGGCAGGCTGGATTCTCTCATTTCCCTGTTGTGCCCGAGACTGGATTCGAACCAGCACACCGAAATGCCGGCGCTACCACCTCAAGGTAGTGCGTCTACCAATTCCGCCACCCGGGCAAAGGTGCGGCAAATGTACATGGATTATTTTTTCAGAACAATTCTAAAGGTTGTTCCTTTTCCCGGTTCAGAATGTTTTACATAGATTTCACCTTTATGATACTGCTTGATTATCCGTTTGCTCAAACTCAATCCCAGTCCCCAACCTCTTTTCTTGGTCGTAAAACCGGGTTTAAAAACATTGGCTACATGCTGACTACTGATGCCTTTACCTGTATCGGCAATGTCGATATTAACTTTATTATTTTCCTCCTTGAGAGAAATATTGATTTTCCCTTTTCCTTCCATGGCGTCTAAAGCATTTTTCAATAAATTCTCAATTACCCAATCGAATAAAGGTGCCGAAATACCAGCTTTGATTTCTTTTTTCCCTTCATGATGAATCGAAAACTGAATTTTACCCGTTGCTCTTTTTCGCATGTAATCCACCATTTGTTGAATTTGTGTGACCAAATCC
Organism: Chitinophagaceae bacterium; assembly: GCA_020437365.1. Taxonomy (GTDB): domain Bacteria; phylum Bacteroidota; class Bacteroidia; order Chitinophagales; family Chitinophagaceae; genus JJ008. The sequence continues at coordinate 4,014 of JAGQWM010000077.1, forward strand.
ATTGACACCAACTGCGGCGTACTCCCTATTTTACCAAAGCGATCAGAAATCAATCGAAGGCGCCCCACATCTTTTTCCAATTCCGGGACAATTTTTTCATTGCCTTTTGACTCTTTCAACATTTCTACCCAACCTTCCAATGAAGAAACCGGCGTACCCAATTGATGGGCAGTTTCCTTGGCCATACCGGCCCAAACCTGGTTCTGAACTGAGCGATAACTGCTGCGTAATGAAAACAGGGTAACGATGATGAACAACGCTACAATGACGAGTTGAATAATCGGATAATACTGCACTTCATTCAATAATCTGGAATGCCCGTAATAATAGGAGTTGTGACGGGTGGAATCGAAAGGATCGACCCAGATAATGGGTTTGTTCTGAGATTTATAGAGAGCAAGTTTCCGTTGAACATAGGCAATATCTTTTGCTGCTTTGGCCGAATCCAAGTTGATATATTGCAGAATACTGTCTTTCTCGTCCGTTTCAATAATTGGGATGGAAGTATTTTGCGTAACAATCATTGACGCCAGTTTGGTGTCCGCATTTTCCTGCGAATTGAATAAAAACTTGCCCGCTTCTATCCATTGTTCCACTTTTTGTTTTTCTTCTTTGGCAATTTTCTGTGCCAGGTATTGAGAATAAAAAATAGTACCGCTGATGATCAGAATAGCAATGACAGCCAGTGCCGTACGCCAGTTGAAAATTTGCTTAATCATTTCCCGAATTTAACAATGATAAGTCGTCTTCCCTTATTTTTGATGCATTATTTCAATCAATCCTTATCAATTGACGAAAGTTGCCATTGTCATATTAAATTGGAATGGAGAAAAATACCTGCAGCAGTTTTTGCCTTCAGTGCTTGCCACTCAATTTTCCGATTTCAAAGTTGTTGTGGCAGATAATGGTTCTACCGATCATTCCGTGCAATTCATGCAAACGCATTATCCCGACATTCAACTCATTCGATTTGATAAAAACCTGGGTTTTGCCAAAGGATACAATGAGGCCTTACGACAAATTGATGCCACTTATTATGCCATTTTAAATTCAGATGTTGAAGTGACTGCAGATTGGATTCAACCCATGGTTCATTTATTGGATGGCAATCCGAAAATTGCTGCCTGCCAATCTAAATTGCTTTCCTATTCTGAGAAAAATAAATTTGAATATGCAGGTGGTGCCGGTGGTTGGATTGATAAATACGGTTATCCTTTTGCAAAAGGACGCATTTTCGATTACTGTGAAGAAGACAAAGGGCAATACGATGAGGTGGAGCCTATATTCTGGGCCAGTGGTGCTGCTTTATTTATTCGGTCTTCTGTTTTTCATGAAATGCAGGGATTTGATGAATACTTTTTTGCCCACCAGGAAGAAATTGATTTATGCTGGCGAATACAGTTGGCGGAATACCAGATTTATGCATGTCCCAAGTCAGTTGTGTATCATGTAGGCGGAGGCACTTTGCCCAAGGGCAATTCTTTAAAAACTTATCTCAATTTCAGGAACAACAGAATCATGTTGTATAAAAATTTGCGCTGGGGCCGGCGACTTTGGGTTTTATCATTTCGTAATCTTTTAGACAGTTTATCAGCATTGAAAGGTTTATTTACNGGCGACGGCGGTTATTGCCTGGCAGTATTCAGGGCTCAATTCGGTTTTATGAAATGGTGGCTTTTTCACAGAAAGGAAAGTATATTTCCAAAGCATAAAAAAGGGCTTTTGCAAGGCATTTCAAAGAAAAATATGGTTTGGCAGCATTTTATAAAAAAGAAAAAGCGTTTTACAGAAATTGTAGAAAAATCCAACAAATAAATTAATCTGAATCCTTATTTTTGCAAGCAAACCCTGATTATGAATAACACTGAGGAATATCAAAAAGAATTACAAAAAGTACAAGACAAAGACTTTACACACAATTGGGTGTCTTCATCTGCTTTTTTATTTTACTTACAAATTGCTTGTTTCGTTATTTTCCTTTTAGGTGCATGTTTTATGCTCTACACCCAACGCTTTAGTAAAACGAAAGTAGAAGCACCGGTACAAAGCAGTTCATTGTACACGCCACAATACAAATAAGCATTTTTAAAATTTTTTTTAAAAGGGCAACTGCCCTATTTTTGCAGCCCTTTAGTTCTTTAACAATCCGGTTGCTGGTCAATCGGAGAATGAATACCAGCGGAAGTAGCTCATTTGGTAGAGCACGACCTTGCCAAGGTCGGGGTGGCCGGTTCGAGCCCGGTCTTCCGCTCATAAGTTTTTTAAGTACGAAAACATCCTTCCTCCGATGGTGGAGGGATTTTTTTTGGCGTCCCGGTGGTGGACCTGCCTGCCGGCAGGCAGGATTGGTAGATACGCCACGATTTATATCGGAGTGAACAGCAACAACATTTAACTTTAGTTCTTAAAAATATTAAATTGGCCCCGGTGGTGGAATTGGTAGACACGCAGGACTTAAAATCCTGTGACCCGCAACGGTCGTAACGGTTCAACTCCGTTCCGGGGCACAATTTTCAAAGCGATTCAGTAATTTGAATCGCTTTTTTATTTAATTGTATTTTCAATCCTCCAAAATTTATCCAATGAATAAAGATTTAAAAACTTCGAAGTCTATTACTATTGATGCCAGTGCTGAAAAAGTTTGGGATGTGATGACCAATCCTGAAAAAATAAAAATTTATTTGTTTGGCACAGAAACACTAACCGATTGGCAAGTAGGCAGTCCCATTATTTTTCAAGGTGAGTATAATGGCACACAATACAAAGACAAAGGCAATGTGTTGGAGAAAACAGACAATCAATTATTAAAATACAATTATTGGAGCGGTTTTTCTGGCTTGGAAGATAAACCCGAAAATTACTTTATCGTCACTTATATAATTGATAAAATATCTGCCAATGAAGTAACCTTTACCTGGCAGCAGGAAGGATTCAAAACAGAAGAAGCCCATCAACATACTGAGAAAAACCTGCCTGATTTGCTCAAACAAATAAAACAACTGGCTGAATCGGCCGTTTAATATTACTATGAACCCTGCGATTTTTTATAATTCGCTACCGCCTCATCCAATAAGTTCTTGAAATGCTCAATATTCGGATCATATCCGTAACCTTCAGGAATTAACCTTTTTTCATGTGCATCCAAAAAGAAATAATAAGGCTGACTATTTGCTCCATATTTGGTGACTTGTAAATCAGCATTTTTATCGCCCAGCGTTGTAATTTTTTTACCTAATGCTTTCGAATAATAAATTTCATTTTCCTGCAAATCGATACTTTGTACATCTACGTACAGTGAAACAATGACAAAATTATTTTTCAATCTTTGCATTATTTCAGGATTGCTCCACACCTGCCCTTCCATTTTGCGGCAGTTCACGCAATTTATCCCTGTAAAATCGAGCATCAAAGGCCTTTTCAATTTCCTGGCAACGGCCAACGCTTCATCATAATCAAAATAAGTGACCATCCCATAAGTTGTTACGACTTCGGGTTCATATATTTTCATCCGGTCATAATATTTCACCGGTGGTGGCAAAGCATCTTCATGGCTACCTCCACTACTCATTGCTATCTGATTTCTGGAACCGGTAACAATAAAGTCCTGTGTGCCCATAGGTGGCACAAATGCGCTGATAGCTTTTAGCGGCGCACCCCACAAGCCCGGAATCATATATAATGCAAAACTGAAAGATAAAATTGCAAACATCAATCGCTTAACAGATAAATATGGTAAGCCAAAATCATTTTTCGGAAGTTCATCATCATGACGGAATTTTATTTTTCCGAGAAGATAAACACCCAATAGAATAAATATTACCACCCACAACGAAATAAAGACTTCCCTGTCGAGTATGCGCCAACCTTTTACTAAATCAGCATTGGATAAAAATTTCAATGCCAGTGCCAGTTCTAAAAATCCGAGTGTTACTTTAATGGCATTTAACCAACCACCGGCTTTGCCGAGGATATTTAATTTACTCGGGAAAAAAGCAAAAAAGGCAAATGGTAAAGCCAGGGCTGCTGAGAATCCAAACATTCCGGTTAACGGCCCCCAATAATTCCCCTTGGCTGCCAATACTAAAAGATTACCAATAATGGGCCCTGTACAGGAAAAAGAAACTAATACCAATGTTAAGGCCATAAAAAATATACCGAGAAAACTTCCCGTACCTGCTTTTGCATCAGATTTATTTGTCCAGGAAGATGGCAATGTAATTTCAAAAGCGCCGAGAAAGGAAATGCCAAATATGATAAACAAGGCGAAAAAAATCAGGTTGGCAATCCAGTTTGTTGCTAAATTATTCAATGCTGCCGGGCCAAAAATTAATGTAATAGCAAATCCTAATAAAGTAAAAATAACGATGATAGATAAAGCATAATAAATGGCATTTCGAATACCTTCAGCCCTGGTTTTACTTCTTTTGGTAAAAAAACTTACCGTTACCGGAATCATAGAGTACACACAAGGTGTTAATAATGCCAGTAAACCGCCACCAAATGCAGCCAGAAAAATCCACCATAATGATTTATTAGCCACACTATTCGTAGGGGTCGTTTCTTTAACAGTGGCTTTATGTACAAACTCCCTGAATGATTTTTGAACCGGCAGGTATTCACCATTTTTTGAATACATCGCATCTACCGTACCTTTTAGTAAAACACTATCGCCAGCAGGAATTTTTAGTTTTTGTGTCCACACTACCGAATCGACATAATAACTGACAGAAGCGGACAATAATGAGTCCTGTGCAGTTTGCAAGTCGCCTTGCTCTGTCATAGAACCATCGAGTAATGATTGGACTGCATCATCAAAACTAACAGAAGAAAACAATACACTATCTTTTTCTTTCTGTACACTGTACAATTTTACATCCGGCTGCATGACAGCATGAATTCTTAATTCAACTTCCTGATCATTCACCCTTTTTGTTTCGAAACTAAATTGAACGGGTTGTGCTTCCTGTGCCACAAGAGAGCAGGATAAAATAATGCCTAATACCAATAATATTGGCCGATAAAAAAAATTCTTTCTTTTAATCATTACTACAAATTAACAGAAAACTTTACAGTTTTGGGTGGCAGACATTCTTTATCGTTGCAGGCCATAAATTCTACGGTACCGTTTAAAGCAGTTTTTGCATTTACTTTTAGTACAACTGTCTGGATAAAAACAACTTTATCCGAAAAT
>JAGQWM010000078.1 GCA_020437365.1 Chitinophagaceae bacterium
TCCGAGATCTGCACTCTCTCCATTTTAAAAATCGCATCACATAAAAAACTATCGCCCCGATGGGGCTTAGCTCATAGAGTTTCCCTTTTCTTTACCAAACTGACGGCCGTACCGGCCTTGCTTTTAGAATGTCGAGTTTCAATAATAAACCTTTACCGCAAAACATTTTCCGTAACCCGGTTTAACAATTCACCAATATATTTTTGCTCCATAGGAGTAAAACTTTGGTAACTAAGAATACCAGACTTAGGACACAAGCTCTGGAAGAGCGACATTTAAAATTGTTTTCTGAGCCCAGGTTGGTGTATGGTAAGTAATTTCTCTTCCGATATTTTGAAAAAATCTCATCACATAAAAAACTATCGCCCCGATGGGGCTGGACACTAACAGTTTCACTTTTTTACCAAAATGACAGCCGTACCGGCCTTGCTTTATCTATACTGAAATGCCAAAATATAATGTAGAATAAAAAGGGGCTCCCTAATAAGTAACTCATTTTATATTTTTAAACCTCCAAATGGTGAAAGTTTTAGTCATTGATAAAATATTTATAAAATTCCGGAGGAAGTAGGCGGCAGCAATGTTCGTTCATTGTTATCCGATAAATTTTGCTCAACACTTTTTGTTAAAAAGTTATTCTCGTGTATAAAAAAATATCAGCACCACTATTTATTTATTACATTTGGCGTAAAAGATACAAAGATTAAAATGAAACCGTTTTCAATTCAATTAACATCAATGCTGCCTGCACCCTATAAAAGGTTTGCCCGGTTATTGACAAATAACATCCTCCACCTGAGGGCAACGCATCTCACAATTTTCTTCGCTATCATTTCTTTACAAGCCAATAGCCAGCTTGCAAAAAAAACATGGCTTGTAGGGGGTAGCGGAAACTTTTTAGCTTCAAAAAACTCATACTCAGATCCTACTTACTCCTCTACGTCGAATAGGATTGACATTAAAATCTCACCTGACATTGGCTTTTTTGTTATGGATAAATTTGGAATCGGGCTTAGGCCCAGCTTTTCAAGATATAGTGAACATGTAAATGGACCCGGAGGGTTAACTTCAAAAATCAGCCGTTTAGAGTTTGGCCCTTTTGCAAGATTCTATTTATTGCAAAAAAATAACCAATGCAATATTATTGCGGATGTGAGTTACCAATATGGAGTTTATTATTCTAGACCCGTAAAGGGAAACATCAATACTTTATCTGCTTCTGCAGGTACGGTAATATTTTTCAATTCAAGTGTTGGGATTGAGTTTTTAGTCGGTTATTACAGTAGAAAAGAAGTTATCCCCTTAACAAATAATGGTAAAAATATTACAAGTCGAAAGGGGATTCAAATAAACATTGGGTTTCAAATACATTTAGAAAAATAATTTAAAATTATGAAAAAGACATTTTATTCATGTTAACAAGCATCTTATTTGCTACTGCGCATTCTCAAAACATTACACCGTTACAAAATTCAGAACAATGCCCTGGCATTAATATTCTTTTTACAGTAACCCTGCCAGCGCAAAGTATTCAAAATATTCAACCTTGGCCAATAAACGTAAATCCTATTGTTGTTCAACAACCTTATAATTTTATTTATAATGGTAACAGCATTACGTTTAATTTTATTGGTAAATTTTCTGATAATAACAACAATCAAACTTTTAGATTTTTTTATACAGACCAAAGCGGAATGCCAACGACTTGGGATGCCACTTTTTCGAAGATTAAATCTTTACTTACATCTAATCCGTATTCACAAATTTTTCCAGCCCCAGGTTCTATTACCACCGACCGTTGCCAAATTCAAGATTTTGATATCTCATTTTCAAACGTACAATATGGTAATATATATGTTCAACTTGCAATCGGGTACGGCACAATTACCGACTACGAATATCTTCTTCCTGTTGGCTGGAAACTTAATAATGGCACTCCTTCTGACGGAGTTACTTGGCAAGTTGGCGACAACAATGTAACAGTAACATCTGATTTATCTCATGGTGATGGAGAATCAATTCAAATTAGGCCAAGTAATATTGCATGCGGAACAGGCCTTATTGTAGGGCAAAAAACTGCGCTGGAGGTTGATTACATTATAAAGTATCACCCAACCCCGCAAAAGGATTCGTCAAAATAATTGTTCCTGATATACCAGCACCATGCTTTACTAATTCATCACTGAATACAATTAAAAAGCAAATGCCTGAATTAACAATTTCAGAAATAAAAGTATATGACCAAACAGGAACATTAAAACAAATAAAAAAAATAGCCAATGCCAAAGAAGCTGACTTAAATATATCAGGCTATAAAACCGGCATCTATATCATAGAAATTACCAACGGAAAATATAAAGAAAGACAACAGGTAATGATTCATGAATAAACCCAATTTCTAAAATGAAATTAATTATAAATAAAAAAATTGAAGTATGAAAATAAAACTCACAGCTTTTATCCTACTTGGCCTGCTGGTTTTTGCTTCCTGCAAAAAAGATAAAACCGACCCGAAGCCGGAGGTTGCCGATATATCGTTTACTTTAATTGATTGCAGGCCTCCCGGTGATACGCTTAACTATTCTTTTTTCAACTATCCAAGCAGCATCATCCTGCATAGCGATTATACCTGGACTTTAGATTTGGATGGCGCCGTTTCAAATGGCACTTATACCTGGATGCCTACAACTTATAAATCCGCAGACATTAAAATGACGATTCAGCAATGGACACCATTGAGTAGCAATACCGCCTTATCCGATAAATTGAAACTTGTAATCCAAAGTACTGACAACTGTACGTTTCCTGACAGTAATCCTCTCGGATTATATTTATTAAATGTAGATTACACAGTTTACTTACGTACTTTAAAAATGTAAAAAACTTTATTGATACAACAAAGCATAGTATTCATGTGCCATCCGGTTGCTGTCGAACCGGAGCCGCACATCCTGCATTCCGTTTTTTATAATTTGCCGCCAGGTTGAATAGTCATGATAATAAGTGGGTAAGATTTCGTTTTCTAAAATTTCATATAAGCTGTTCAAATCGTATTCATCCTGTTCATGGGTTTCCATGTTTTCATAATCGGCTTTGGGTACCACAAAACCATTATGTCCATGGTTGATAAATTCCGGAATCCAGCCATCGTCGGTAGAAAAATTTACAGCACCGTTCATGGCTGCTGTCATGCCACTGGTGCCCGAAGCCTCCCTGGGCACTCTCGGGTTATTGAGCCAGCAATCGGCCGCCTGTTTCAATCTTTTGGATAAGGTAAGTTCGTAACCGGTGAGTACGGCTACGTTAGCATATTCCTTACTTAAAAAAACAAGTTCATTAAATTCGCTGATGGCAGGATGGTCAACCGGGTAAGGTTTGCCTGCCCAAATAATTTGCACGGGAAATTCTGTATTGCTCATTAATTTTTTAAACCGTTCTTCATCAGTGGTCAGCAAATTAGCCCTTTTATATCCTGCAAAACGTCTTGCCCAAACTATGGTAAACACATCCGGGTTAAATATTTTTCCGGATTGGTCGGCTACAATTTCAAAAGCTCTTTTTTTCAAATATCTTTTGCGGTCGTCAAATGCATAATCATCGCCTGCTTCGCTAAACCGGTACAATTGTTTATCGGCCCAGTACATCCAGTTTTGGGCATTGGTAATGGAAATAATCTCGCAAGTATTTTCGTATTTACTCCACATTTTCCGGGCTACTTCGCCATGTAGTTTTGAAACGCCATTGGCTAAATGTGCCAATCGTAAAGCAGCTAATGAATGATTGAATTGGTTATCTGGCATGCCGGTCAGTTGTTTGGCTTCATCGACAGACAACCCGCAGAAATAACTCATTTTTTTACATAGAAAAATATCATGCTTTTCGTTTCCGGCTTCTTCCGGTGTATGCGTGGTAAATACCAAACGTTTTTTTACTTCTTCAATTTTATTCTCAAATTTTTTATAAAGGTAAAAAGCAGCCGGCAAACCATGTGCCTCATTCAAATGATATAAATCGGGATTAAAATTGATCATATCTATGAGCTTGGCTCCGCCAACGCCTAATAAAATAAACTGTGCCAGTTTGGTAGCTACATTGGCATCATATAATTTATGCGAAATGGTCTGCGATACATAATCGTTTTCCGGCACATCGGTCGATAATAAAAATACAGGCGCCGTTTTAAAAATTTCCGGTGGCAGGTACATCACTTTTACCCAAACAGGGTGTTCATGTATTGTAATCTGAAAACGGATGCCGGTTTCTTCAAGAAAACTATATTGCTTTTCATTCCAGGCTACATCCAAAGTCTGGTCCTGATTTCGCCCCTGGTCGTAGTAACCATACTTCCATAATATGCCAATGCCAATCATGTTTTGCCGGAGTTCGTATGCGCTTCGCATGTGCGAACCGGCCAAAAAACCAAGGCCGCCGCTGTAAATCTTTAAAGGCTGGTGTGTGGCAAACTCCATCGAAAAATAAGCCACTTTTTTTTGATAGGGTTCTGCAACCGGGTACGGCACAGAAAATTGAGTAAAATTCATAGTTTCATTTTTCACAAGAGGCGGCAATATACTCGATTCCTGTCAATTCTTCATCCTGCCTGATTTTCGCATCCCCATAAAAAATTAAAATAAGCGGTTGATTTTATTCAGATTTTTTTTAGATTTGTCTAAATATTTTTTTAGCCATGTTGAATTATTCGGTCAGCGAAGAAAATTATATCAAAGCCATTTATCATTTACAACAGATGGGCCAAAATGTGACCACCAACCAATTGGCCGCCGCCATTCATACCAGCCCGGCTTCTACTACGGATATGATGAAGAAATTAAAAAACAAAAAGCTGCTGAATTATAAACCTTACCAGGGTTTTCGGTTATCCGTTGGCGGTAGCAAAGTGGCATTGTCAATTATCCGGCGGCATCGTTTGTGGGAATATTTCCTCGCCGAAAAATTAAAATTCACCTGGGATGAAGTGCATGCCATTGCCGAAGACCTGGAACATGTAAGCAATACAAAACTCATTAACCGGCTTGATGAATTCCTGGGTTTTCCCGGTGTGGATCCGCATGGCGACCCCATTCCCGATGAAAAAGGCAACATTGCCACACATGCCAAAAAATGCCTGACCGACTGGCCATTACAAACCACTGCCCAAGTGGTGAGTGTAAGCGACCATTCGGGCAAAATGCTTGAACTCTTAGAACATAAAAAAATAAAAATCGGTACGAAATTATCTGTCAGAAAAAAATTTGATTTCGATGGTTCCATGGAAATCAAATTGCCGCGGCAACCTTTATTGACCATCAGCGAACAACTGGCTAAAAATATTTTTGTCAATCATGACGCATAAATTGTATGATTATAAATCGCTGAGCGACGTACACCAAAGTATTGATACTACCAGTACGAAAAGAAAAGGCTTTCGGAAAGTATTGTCTTTTTTCGGGCCGGCTTATCTTGTCAGTGTCGGTTATATGGACCCCGGCAATTGGGCCACCGACCTTGCGGGCGGCAGCCAGTTTGGTTACCGGTTGATTTGGGTCTTGCTGATGAGCAACCTGATGGCGTTATTACTGCAAAGCCTCTCGGCAAGATTGGGAATCGTAAGAGGCCGTGACCTGGCGCAGGCTAACAGAGAAGCCTACCCGAAATATATTAATTACGCTTTGTATGGGCTGGCCGAAATTGCCATTGCTGCTACCGATCTCGCTGAAGTGTTAGGTATGGCCATTGGTATTCAATTGCTCACCGGTTTGCCATTGCTTTGGGGCGTACTCATAACGGTGTTGGACACCTTTTTATTCCTAATGTTGCAACGACTGGGCATGCGCAAAATGGAGGCTTTCATTGTAGCATTAATCGCTGTTATTGGTATTTCATTTTTAATAGAAATTATTTTGGCCAAACCTGATATGGGCGAAGTCGTAAAAGGTTTTGTGCCTTCCATTCCCAATAATACAGCACTGTACATCGCCATTGGAATCATTGGTGCTACCGTGATGCCGCATAATTTATATTTACATTCCGCATTGGTGCAAACCCGAAAAATAAAACGGGACCATCAAGGCATTAAAAGAGCATTGAAATTAAATTTTATTGATAGTGCCATTGCACTCAATCTTGCTTTTTTTGTGAATGCCGGCATCCTGATATTGGCCGCTGCCGTATTTTTCAAAACCGGTAGAACAGATGTAGGCGAAATTAAACAGGCACATGAATTACTGGCGCCAATGTTGGGTACCCAACTGGCCCCTATTTTATTTGCCGTGGCACTAATAGCTGCAGGCCAAAGTTCCACGATTACCGGAACGCTGGCCGGGCAAATTGTTATGGAAGGGTATTTACATTTAAGAATTGCACCGTGGATGCGCCGTTTAATAACGAGGTTGATTGCCATTATTCCCGCCGTCATTGTTATTTTGATTAATGGAGAAAATAGTGTTGACAACCTCCTTATTTTTAGCCAGGTAATTTTAAGTTTACAATTAGGTTTTGCTATTATTCCTCTCATACATTTTACCAGCGATAAAAAAACAATGGGCCGCTATGCTATCAAGCCATTTGTCATTTTTCTAGCTTGTGCCATTACCGCCATTCTTGTTTATTTAAATATGAAATTGGTGGGTGACGAAGCTGCTACATTTTTTGCCGGCAGTGCCAGTCTGTTCTGGAAAATTTTTGTGGCATTTATTTTACTGTCTTTCTTAGCTTTATTACTCATTGCATTGATTTATCCGATGAGAAAAAGAAAAATCAAAAAAGCAAGTCGCATAGTGCATCCCGATGCATCGAACCTGTCGCATATTGATTTGCCGAAATTTAATAAAATAGCCATTGCATTGGATTTCAGTAAGAATGATTTGAAACTTATTTCACATGCTATCGGCCAGGGACATGCTACCACCAATTATCTTTTAATACATATTGTAGAAAGTGCAGCTACCCGTGTTATTGAAAATTACACAGATGACCTGGAAACAAGGAAAGACCAGGAGCAATTAGAATTATACATAGCACAATTAAAAGAAAAGAATATAATAGCCACAGGTATTTTAGGATTTAATGACAGGGCCAGGGAAATAGCAAGGATTTGTAATGAAAACAAGGTGGACATGCTCGTTATAGGTGCACACGGACATAAAGGCATTAAAGATTTATTGTTCGGACAAACAATTGATGCAGTCAGGCATCATGTAAAAATTCCGGTTTTTGTGGTTAATGTGTAGCAGTATCCTGCCGCTGTGCCCTTGCATGTTCTTTCAGTAAATGTTTGAAACGGCTGAAAGTTTCGGGTTTGATATTTAAAAATGAAGCCAGGTATTTCTGAGGCACTCTTTGCATAAACTCTGGATGCCGAGTTACAAAATTGATAAACCGTTCTCTCGGTGTCATTTTTACCATGCGCATTTGCCACCGGTCTTTAATGACCATTGTATAAGTAATAACTAAACGACCGAGGTGTTCCATTCTTTGTGAACTGGCAAAAGCATTTTCCATATTATCATACGTAATGCTGACAACAGTACTGGGTTCAATGGCTTGGATAAAATATTCAGAAGGTTGGCGACTATGAAAAGATTCCTGGCAATGAATTATATGTCCTTCATTTGAAATTTGTGTAATGATTTCCTGTTTTCCTTTTTTATAATATTTACGTAGTAAACCTTTGACAACAAAATTCAAATAATTCTCTACAACGCCGGCTTTAATAACGACTTCCTTTTTGGCAAAACTTCTTTCCTCCAACACCGGCAGCAATTGTTCTTCAAATTCTGCATCTGTCAGTTTTAGAAATTTATCTAAATAGGCTTTTAAAAGATACCTGTTGTCCATAGTTGCGTAGAAAAGATACAAATTAATCTTGATTTAAATCAACTTAGTGGAAAATAATGTTTGAACGGTATTTCGGGTTTGGGGAGTTTTTGGTGCTTCTGCAATTTTCAATAAAATTGTATGTTTGCTCACTTTATTGATAATCAAAGTATTTATACAGGAATAAATAAAAATTATACTATGACGAAAAAGATTGATGTAGCGAATCCGGTAGTTGAGTTGGATGGTGATGAAATGACCCGTGTTATATGGAAATTTATTAAAGAGCAACTGATTCTACCCTATTTGAATGTGGAACTCCAGTATTTTGATTTGGGCATAGAAAACCGGGACAAAACCAATGACCAAGTTACCATTGATGCTGCCCATGCCATTAAAAAAACAGGTGTCGGTATTAAATGTGCTACCATAACTCCTGATGAAGCAAGGGTGAAAGAATTTAACCTGAAAAAAATGTGGAAGAGCCCCAATGGCACCATCCGCAATATTCTTGATGGCACAGTTTTCCGCGAACCCATCGTTATGAAAAATGTACCGCGGTTGGTGACCAATTGGAAAGCTCCGATTATTATCGGCCGTCATGCTTTTGGCGATCAATACCGGGCAACTGATACTGTCATAAAAGGAAAGGGAAAACTAACCATGACTTTCACGCCTGAAGATGGTAGCGAAGTTCAAGCATTTGAGGTCTATAATTTTGAAGGTGGCGGTGTGGCCATGTGTATGTATAATACCGATAAAAGCATAGAAGGTTTTGCAAGAAGTTGTTTCAATATGGCTTTAAGCAAAGGTTGGCCTTTGTACCTCTCGACAAAAAATACCATTCTGAAAAAATATGATGGCCGTTTCAAAGATATTTTTGAAGAAATATACCAGCAGGAATTTAAAGCTCAATTCGACAAAGCCGGAATTGTGTATGAACATCGTTTAATAGATGACATGGTAGCAAGTGCTTTAAAATGGAGTGGAAATTTTGTATGGGCTTGTAAAAATTATGACGGCGATGTGCAGAGCGATACACTGGCGCAAGGTTTTGGGTCATTAGGCCTTATGACTTCCGTACTTGTTACACCGGATGGCAAAACATTGGAAGCCGAAGCGGCACATGGAACCGTGACAAGACATTACCGCAATCACCAGGCGGGCAAACCGACAAGTACTAATCCGATTGCTTCCATTTTTGCCTGGACAAGAGGATTGGCTTTCCGTGGAAAATTAGATAATAACCAGCCGCTG
>JAGQWM010000079.1 GCA_020437365.1 Chitinophagaceae bacterium
TTTAAATAAATAAGTACCCGGAAACATATAATTAACACCATAGGCAGAATACCAACTACCTGAAGCGTAGGCACTCCCTTGATTATAATTGGTAACAGTTGTAGGTTTATAACTTACTGATGTATTGCTATTCGCAGAAACACCATCACCCGATACATTTACCGATTGGGTTTCTGAAGTTCCTCGATAATGAGCTTTAAAGTTATAAGTACCAGGAAAAACCTGAGCTTCAACATTTCCTAATGCATCTGTATTGCCGAGCCCATACCAAGATCCACTAGCATAAGATAAATTAACCCCTGGAACATTTGTACCGGAGCATGACGAAACATTAATGCTCACTTTCGTCGTATAAAAAGCGGGGATATTCGTTGACACGCCGCCTGTAACACCATCACCAAGTACATTGCCCGTTTGTGATGCAGCTGTTCCCCGGTAAAACGCTTTGAAATTATAACTACCCGGATAAAGTTGTGCAGAAACGGTTCCTGAAACAGTACTGCCCACATTATACCAAGATCCGGAAGCATACGAAACAGATGCACCGTCAAGATTGTTTCCTCCGTCATCAAAGGTTGTTAAATTAACTTTAGTGGTGTAAAATGCCGGAATATTTGTGGTCGATCCACTTGAAATACCATCACCAAGTACATTGCTTGTATGTGTCGTAGCTGTACCCCGATAGAAAGCTCTGAAGTCATAGCTACCCGGAAACAGTTGCGCTGAAACAGTACCGGCTGATGTGCTTCCAATACCATACCAAGAGCCTCCGGCATAAGAAATTGAAACGCCATCAAGATTGCTTCCGGCGTTATCTAATGTAGTAACCACCACTTTAGTTGTGTAGAAATCAATCGTCATATCACCACTAACAGTTACTGATTGCGTACTACTGGTGCCTCTATAGACGACTTTAAAATTGTATGTTCCAGCTGGAATAGATTTAGAGACTGTTCCGGTACCATCTGTAACACCAATAAAATACCAGGAACTTGTAGCATAACTGGCAGAAACGCCGGAAACGGCTGTCGTTCCATCATCTTGCCTGACCCTAATTGTTACATTAGGATCGGTTGCACTGGCTGCAATGGTAAATGCAAAAAACACTCCAACCAATAGCATGCGAAGTAAATTTTCAAATTTTCTCATGATACTTAATTTTAGAAATTATACATTAACGGTTAAAAAATACTTTTTTCAAATTGAACATTTTTGCTTTTATGACACGGTATTCAAACTTGTTATCAAATGCTTTCACATTTAACAACAATTACTTTTTTCTCAGGAACCTCTTGTTCACTAAGATTACACAAAAACACCAATTTAATTGTTGAGCTTAATAAGAAAGAAGAATCAATAATGAAAAACAATTCACTTTAGCTCGTTGTATTTTTCAAGGGATGACAGTTACTACAATCAATACATGTAACCGCATTTCATTTTCTCTTGCAGTAATTTTCTCGTCAAATATATGGTAAAAAATTAATTTCTAAAATAAAATACTTTTTCCAATATGATTTTTCTCATGTTATTTGTTCCTATTATAAAAAAAATAACGAAATTATTAGGCTGAAAATGAAATAAATACTTAATTATCACCATCTTAATTAAAATTATTTCCAACTTATATACTAACCATAACGCCTATCTAAAAATGATTTTTTTATCAAAAAAAAACAGCGCAAAGTAATTTTGCACTGTTTTTATTAAACTGTAATTATATTATTTACCTGTTAAATCCATCTTTCGGATGGGTTGCGAAAGAGGCATTTCATCTTTTTCCGGTTGGGCTTTTGCCAACATCTGTGTACTTTCTACCAGCCGGATAAACTCTGACCGATACCCTTCATCATCTTTGCCCCTGGCATGACGTGCCATTTCCAATACATTAGTGTACGTCGCATTGGATTTAAACGCTGAATTTCTCAACAACATACCAAACTCTGCTACTGCAGTGGCAAAACGAAAGTTATCAGAAGTATTGGCCAATGCAATATTTTCATCTTTCACCGGTTGTACTATCAATTTACTGACTTCACCATCTGGTTCTTTATAGCGAAATTTCACTGTCAAAATTTCTCCGTTATGTGCCGTTGGACTCAATTTTGTTTTTTCTTTCTGATATTTTAACGGGTCCACATCTTTCAGAAAATCACTTTCTACACCCACAGGGATGACTTCGTAAATAGCTGTAACGGTATGCCCACTGCCCAATTCGCCGGCGTCTTTTTTATCATCATTAAAATCTTCTTTGGCCAACATTCTGTTTTCATACCCAATCAACCGATACCCTTGTACTTTAGCCGGATTAAATTCAATTTGTAATTTCACATCTTTAGCAATGGTAAATAAGGTACCACCAAATTCATTGACCAATACTTTTTTGGCTTCGCTGATGCCATCAATATATGCATGATTGCCATTCCCTTTGTCGGCCAGCTTTTGCATTTTAGCGTCTTGGTAATTGCCCATACCATATCCCAAAACAGTAAGAAATACTCCTGTTTTTCTTTTCTCTTCAATTAATCTCTCCATCGCATCATCACTACTTTCGCCTACATTGAAATCGCCATCGGTACAAAGAATAACCCGGTTATTTCCATTCTTCATAAAATTTTCTTCGGCAGTTTTATACGCCAGTTTAATACCGGCTCCACCGGCTGTAGATCCACCGGCATTTAATTTATCAATGGCATCTTTGATTTTTGTTTTCTCGGCACCACTCGTAGGTGGCAAAACCAATCCCGCTGCACCGGCATATACCACCAATGAAATTTTATCCTGTTCTCTTAATTGATCAACCAACATTTTTAAAGAAGCTTTTACCAATGGTAATTTATTGCTACTCCACATAGAGCCTGATACATCGATCAAAAAAACAAGATTCGACGCCGGTAAATTATCGGTCGGTATTTTTTTGCCCTGCAAACCAATTAACACTAATTTATTTTTTGTATTCCAGGGAGCTGACGCTATTTCCGTATGGATAGAAAATGGTTGCCCGTTTGTGGGTTGGTCATAATCATATTTAAAATAATTAATCATTTCTTCGATGCGGACAGCACCGGCGGGTGGCAATTGCCCCTGGTTCAAAAACCTGCGCACATTACTATAAGAAGCTGCATCTACATCAATTGAAAAAGTGGACAAAGGATAGTCGTTTACTTTTTTGAATGGGTTCTCAGTAATTTTATCATATCCTTCCCGATTAAAATCAATGACTTTTTCATCATTGCCGGAACTACTATAATAACCGCCATCATCTTGTGTTGTATATGAATTGGGCATCCGGCTTAGCATCATTGGACTTTGCATCTTATCGGCATTACTCATCGTCCTGTATTTTGCCGCTTTCCCGCTAAGGATAACTTCTTGTTGAACTGTTACGGTCGATTTTTTTAATGATACATTAATTTCAGATTTGCCTTTTATATTGACCACCGTAGTGGCATACCCTAAAGCTGAAAAAATTAATTGCCCGTTTTTTGATGGAACAGTTATTTGATAATATCCTTTCGAATTGGTAAATGCTTTTTGGGAAACACCTTTATATTGTATCGCTACGGAAGAAAGTGGCTGCCCGCTTTCATCAGTTACCGAGCCTTTAACGGTAAACAAATGAGTCGGTTGAAAAGCAAAGACAAATAACAGCATCGGCATGATGAGAAATAGTACTCGTTTCATAAGTGATTTTTTTAACATGAATAAAATAATATCGGGTGGATTTCTTCTATTATTAACGAGATGCAGTTAATTTTCAAATTGCATAAATGGGCCGATAATTATCGAAAACTCAGTAATTTTAGCCTTTGGCATTTATCAAAAACATATCACCTAATTCGCTCACAGACAAGGAGCTATTGACCATTTATTCGGAATCGGGTGATATGTCGGCTTTGGGCGAATTGTACCAGCGATACATGGACCTCGTATATGGCGTTTGCCTGAAATATTATAAAGAGCCGGAAAGAGCAAAGGATGGTGTCATGCTGATTTTTGAAGAACTGGTGACGAAACTGAAAAAACATGAAGTAGAAAATTTCAAACCCTGGCTGCACCAGGTGGCCCGCAACCACTGCCTGATGCAATTGAGAACACCGAAAAACTTAAAAACAGTAGAATTCAAACCTGAAATTGTGCAATCAGAAGAAAACCTGCATCTGAATGGCGTATTGGAAAGAGAAGAAAACCTGACAAAACTTGAAAACTGCCTTGAGACACTTCCCAAAGAACAAAAAGAAACGGTAAAACTTTTTTACCTCCAGGGAAAATGTTATAACGAAATAGTAGAAATAACAGGACAGGAATGGAACCAGGTGCGAAGTTTTATTCAAAACGGTAGAAGAAACTTAAAGCTTTGTATGGAAAAAGCAATGACTGAAGACGAAAATTAAAATTTGATAGTTGACATTAAAATGGCAAATGAAAAACACATAAAAAAATTTACAGCTTCCGATATTGAAAAATATCATAAAGGATTGTTGTCGCCGGGCGAAATGCATGCCATGGAAAAAGCATCATTGGAAGATTCCTTCCTTGCAGAAGCCATGGAAGGATATGCTGTAGAAGGCGTTCATGCCGAAACTGATATGCAGGAACTACAAGAAAGGCTTGCCAACAGGATTTCTCAAAACAAAGTTTTACCCATTGGTACAAGCACAAAAAAATTCCCGTTATTAAAAATAGCAGCCATGCTTGTTTTTATTCTCGGTGCCGGATTTTTGGTGTATCAAATGGGCATTTTCAATCGCCAGGATAGCATTGCCAAAACTGAAACTACCAAAGTAGATGACCGTGCCAATGAAAATGCCATTGCCCCGGATTCTTCAGTACCAGCACAACCGCCAAGTTCTACTGAAGAAAAAAACGAAAACAGCCAACAAGATTTGACAAAAAATAATAAAGCAACAACAAAACCTCCGGTGCTTATAGAAGAAAAAACGATTCCAAATTCGCCAACCATTGTTGCTGCCAAAAAACCTGACGCTAATGGAGCAGATGAAATGGCTGTCGTATCAGCTGAGCCTTCCTCAGTTCCCGCTGCCATGGAAAGAAAAGAAGTAATGAATAAAGGAAAAGCGATGCAAAAAATGCCGGTCAAGAAAGTAAAGGCTGCCCGGACAAGATCATTTAACGCTGATGATAAAAATGTTTTAGCTGGAAAGACCCAAAATAATTATATCAAAATGCTGAGGGGAAGAGTGGTGGACAACCAACAGCGAGGTGTTCCTTTTGCCAATATTAAAAATTTGGATAACAAAGCGGTTACGTACAGTGATGCAAAAGGATATTTTGACATTCCGGCTTCCGACTCTGCCAATGACTTGCGGGTTCGTTCTGTTGGTTTTGTAGAAAACAATGCGAGACTCAGTAATTCGCATCAAGCATCTCAAATTATTTTACAATCAACAACAACACTCTCCAACCGTTCCAGAGATATAAAACGCCGCAGTGTCTTAGCCCGTTCCAATAATGCCGCTTCGAATATAAATGAATCTATTCCCAAAGACGGTTGGGACAATTATGATAATTATATCGTCAACAATATTCAGGTACCGGCAAATTATGATAAGGCAAATGAAGCTGAAGTATTGCTTTCATTTACTGTCAACAAATATGGCACACCGGAAAATATCATCATAGAAAAATCAGTTTCAGCCGATTGCGATAGAGAAGCTGTTCGTTTAGTAACAGTTGGCCCAAAATGGACGTTTATCAATGAAAACCTTCGGACAACTATCAGTATTCCTTTCTGAATAATTCAATCCCTTCCACTTATCAATTTTTTCTGATTTCAGCAATTGTAATTGTTTAATTGCTGGACATTTCTCCTATCTTTAAATTTCTTAAAAACATTTCTTGAATTTCATTTTTTTAATATTATAAAACACACAAACATGAAAAAATTGATTCTCACAGCAGTGGCGGCTTGTGGATTTTTATTATCGGAAGCCCAGTTAAAAATTCCGGCGCCCAGCCCGACACAAAACCTGGTTCAGGATTTTGGCTTGTCCAATATTGAATTATCTTATTCACGTCCGGGTGTAAAAGGCCGTGTTATTTTCGGCGACCTTGTTCCTTACGATAAAGTTTGGCGAACCGGAGCCAACCAGGCCACCACATTAAAATTCGGCGATGATGTAATGATTGGCGACACTAAAATTCCTGCTGGAAAATATGGGTTGCTCACTATTCCCGGAAAAAAAGAATGGACAGTTATCCTAACAAAACAATTGGATGTTACAAGTCCTGCAGCATATAATGAAGCAATGGATGTTGTTCGGGTTGTCGCTATTCCCCAAAAAATAAAAGAGAATGTAGAAACTTTTACAATCGGCTTCACCGACATTACACCCAACACTTGCAATCTGGCACTAACTTGGGATAATACAACTGTAGCAGTGCCTATTTCTACTGATGTAGAAACTAAAGTAATGGCACAAATAGATCAGTTGATGAATAAAGACAATCGTCCTTATTTTGCTGCAGCTATGTATTATATGAATACCGGGAAAGATTTAAAAACGGCACTGGATTGGTTTGATAAAGCAGCCGCTGCACAACCAAATGCCTTTTGGGTAGAGCATCAAAGAGCAAATTGCTTAGCCAAACTCGGCAAAAAAGAAGATGCCAGAAAAGCAGCGGAAAAATCGAAGGCCATGGCAATGGCTGCCAAGAATGATGATTACGTAAGACTAAATGAAAAACTCCTGGAAGAATTAAAATAAAATTATCTGTAACAACTTTTTTCAATAACCTCGGTTTGCTGAGGTTATTTTTTTTCATTTTTTGTAAAGCCGTAAAGCAGCACACAAATTCAACATTGACAAAAAGAAGGTATTTTTTTTCACCGCTAAGTCGCAAAAGAAGTTTTTTTTTCACCGCTAAGACGCCAAGGCGCAAAGTTTCGCAGAGATATTTCATTTTCTCTTTGTGAACGTAGATGAAAAAATCTATGTGGTTAAAAAAGGCTGTCTCATTTCTCTCTCCAGAGCTTTTGAAATAATAAAGTAAAAATGATGACGCCAAAGGCACCAATTGGATTTAACCAAAGGAAACCCATTTTGAAAATGCCATATTTGGTTAAAAAGAAAATCGTTAACACTAAAATTTCTGCCAGAATAGCTCCCCAAAACACTACATGCCCGCTACGGATTTTTGGCAGCATAAACGCCACAAGAAATACGCCAAGTATAACACCATAAAATAAAGAGCCCAATACATTCACTGCTTCTATCAGGCTATTCCCTACATTGTATGTGAACATGGCAACAATAATGCAAAACAAACCCCAAGCCAACGTATAAACTTTTGACAGTTTATATTCCTGTTCTTCCGTTTCTTTCTTTTTGGTAAATCTTCGATGAAAATCAATCATGGTACAAGAAGCCAACGCATTGATAGCCGCCGCAATACTGCCCCAGGATGCTAAAAAGATAATAGCGATTAATAAACCCACTAAACCAACCGGTAAATTATCGACAACGAATCGAAGAAATATATAATTGGTATCGTTATCATCACCGCCTACTTCATCTGAATTTATCCAACCTTTCACTTTGCTTCGCAAACTATCAGAAGTTTTTTGCAAGCCGGAAAGCTGAATCATAAGCTCATCTTTTTTTATTGATTCATCTTTATGGTTGGCATCAGCATACGCCACAATGGTTTTTTGTTTTTCCAGGGTAATAGCATCGTATTGTTTGGTTACATTGGCCAATGAATCTTTATACACCGAAGATTCCAGTTTTTGCAATTGCACTTCATTAAAAAAAATGGGTGCTTTATTGAATTGGTAAAATGCAAATACCAAAACCCCAATTAATAAAATACCAAACTGCATTGGCACTTTTACAAAGCCATTCATCAGCAAGCCCATACGGGATTGTCGTAGTGATTTGGCAGTAAGATAACGGCCTACCTGCGATTGGTCGGTGCCGAAATATGATAAGGCAAGAAAAAATCCGCCGATGATACCACTCAAAATATTATACTGGTCGCTCCAATTAAAATGCCCATTTTCAAATCCGGAAGTGATGATGTTTAGTTTTCCCATTTTACCGCTAACGGTAAGGGCATCTGTAAAACTTACATTGCCGGGCAATAAATTGATGACCATATACGCCGCCAGAAACAATCCCGTAAAAATGATTATCAGCTGCAATTGTTGTGTATAAGCAACGGCTTTGGCACCACCACTCATGGTGTAAATGATGAGCAATCCACCCATCAACAGGTTGGTGTAATAAATATTCCAACCGAATAAAGAAGATAAAATAATGGATGGTGCAAAGACGCTGATACCGGTTGAAAGCCCTCGTTGCAATAAGAAAAGAAATGAGGTCAGTGTACGGGTTTTACTATCAAACCTGTTTTCTAAATATTCATAAGCCGTGTAAACTTTTAATTTCTGAAAAATGGGAACGAAAAAAATACAAATGACAATCATAGCCAATGGCAGGCCGAAATAATACTGCACGAAACGCATACCATCAGTATAAGCCTGTCCGGGTGCCGATAAAAAAGTGATGGCACTGGCTTGTGTTCCCATAATACTTAA